>PXAP01000079.1 GCA_003567115.1 Bacteroidota bacterium | reverse complement strand
CGCTCCAGGTCACCCGCCAATCTACCCATGGACCTCCCCCTTTAATATGGACGCTGAGTTAAGCTAAGCTGCATTTTTAAAATTTCTATTTATTTTTACAGACACACAAAATTTTTTTAACGATGTTTTTAATTCAAAAAAAAATACCAATTAAACCGGGTTTTCACCGACAATCGATAAAGTCAGATTATTTACAGTCAGATAAGAATTTAAAAAAAATGTAAAACGGCTGCCATATAAAATATGTCGATAAAAATATTAAATCACCGCGATTTTGTATTGACTCTCTCACTTGTTGCAGGTTTAATCCTGGGTGATTCAATCGAATTTCTATCCGAAATATCCCTTTATTTACTGATGCTTGCAATGGTGGCATCAACAGTTAACTTTTCATTCAAATCCTGGAAAAACCCTTCAAATCTTATAAAATCCCTGGCCGGGTCTCTTTCTTTAAATTACCTTTTAACCGGAATATTAACAGTGACTCTTGCATGGCTCTTTTTTTACAAGTCCGGATATGAGTCTTTGTGGGTGGGATTTATAATAATAGTGGCTGCACCACCGGGGCCGGCCGTCGTACCGTTTACGACAATGCTTAAAGGGGACATCAATTATTCGACTACCGGCTTGTTCGGTCTGTTTTTGGTTGCAATTGTTTTAACCCCTTCAATTTTGCTGGTATTTCTGGGTACGTCTTTGATATCACCGCTGATGATAATGCAGATAATGTTACAGTTAATTATTATTCCGTTGATATTAAGCCGTTTTTTAAGACATCCAAAAATTTTGCCTTATGCCCGAAGAACTGCGGGAACGGCCACTAAATGGTTGTTTTTCCTGATTATCGCACCGATTATCGGCATGAACCGCGAGGTATTCTTTCAGGAGCCCTTTATGGTATTAAGGATAGCAGCAGTTTTTGTTATAACAATGTTTCTGCTTGCAGCTGTATACAATTATGTAATGGCAAAAATTACTGAAAACAAAGCTTTAATTATAAGCAGTACATTTGTTATGACAATTAAAAGTGCTGCGTTTGCAGCTGTTCTTTCAACCAGGTTTTTCGAAGGCGACCCCGTTGTAGCCATGCCTGCGGCCGTGTTAAGCATATTTATCATTTTATTCGCCATTGTGTACTCATTTTTTGTAAACAAAAAGCTATATAAAATAAAACCATAAGGCTGCAAATCTAAGAACCCACCTGTATAAAATAAAACCATAAGGCTGGGAAATTGAGAGGAATACATACACAGATGAATTGCTGCAAAAACTGACAAGCCAGCTCGATAACGGCGATTATAATTATGTTGAGGAACTAAAGGACAGGAACAGGGGAATGATACTGTTGTTACTGGAGAAAATCAGAAATACAAATAACCGCGGTTTTATTCCCTTATTGAAAGCGTGGCAGGAAATTGATTATAAAAAGGTTCGAATTAAGTTGCAGGAGGTCATTTGATTATCTGAATAATCAAAAGCCGGTAAGATAATTATAACTATTTTTGGTTCATCTGAAAAATGCGCAGGTATGGTAAAAAAAGTAAATTGATGGGATTTAAACCGATTTCAATAAGAGATTCTATTAAACAGCATATCAAGTTAAAACCCGGGGAAAATCCACAGGATTTAAAGAAACGGTTAAACTCAGCATTATCGGACTATGAGGAAGGTGTCAAATGTGCTTGCGGGAAAGACATCTGGGTTATCGGCTCCTTTTTGCCGCTAATTCTTGTTTTAGGTGTTTAACCGGTGAAAGCGATCCGGACGGCGATTACGAAATTGATAAAGCGATAAGAAAACGAAAAACAATATCAGGGTTTAGAAATATTGATGATATAAGCCCCGGTAAAATTGACGGATTATTTGATGATGAGGGGTATGAAGTTAATTCAGAACTAATTAACAAACCGGCTCTTTGTATTACCTGTATCCACGATAATGATCCGGATCAGGAGCCTTTATGTAATTTGACCAGATATGACCAGTCAGATGCAGAGGAATTTAAATGTCACGCTTACAGGAAGATCAGAAGATGATTTTTGGATATTGGTTTGGTATGTTACAACTCTAATTCTTCAAGAATCAGCAGATCTATATTGTCTTTCCTGTTGAACATATTGGTCTATATCGATATCTTTCCAGATTTCAGAGCCAAGGGAATTTAATTCAGTCAGTTTATGTAAGTATTGCTGAGTCCTTTTTTTATTCTTTTTCAATTCTTTTACTAATGAAAAACACAAGTGTCCGATTAAATAATTGTTTTAAACTGTAGATTTGTAGTTGCCTGATTATCAATATTAATATCCTACTAATTGAAGCCAAAATACAAATTCTTTAAATGAAATCAACACGCAACTAATAACGCCTTAATAATTTGATATATAATAAATTAGTAACAATATTATTGAAATTAATCGGACATTAATGAATGAAAAATAATTATTAATCTTGCATTAAAGTGGTATACTTTTCAACTGAAACAGTGGTATTCTTTTCAAGTGAAATTTACAGGAAGGCTGCTCTTTTGATCCTCAACCCAAGGGGTGTGCCTGTATCCCGCCCATACTTTACAGCATCCTTAAATGAATTCCTGCAATAGCTGGATTAATTCCTAAGTCAGGGATAATGATTTTAATAATTTGCTTCCTTGCGATATCAGGATCAATAAAGCCACTCCGGTGAACATGACGGCGATATGGCCATAGGTTTAGAGATTGGCGGGGACTATACTTATCTGGCAAAATCACCCCCTGAAGGTGGTTTTGAACGCGGGAAGAAATACGGGGTGGACCTGGAGGCCGGAGATTTTGCCAACGAAGTCACTTTCACATACCGTGGTGAGGAGGTCACTTATGGAATAGTTTTAGCAGCAAAAGGGAGGTTATGGATGGACCGCAACCTGGGAGCTTTACAGGTTGCAACAGCTTCTGATGACCACCTGGCTTATGGAGATTTATACCAGTGGGGACGTTTAAGAGACGGGCATGAAGCTATTACATGGACAAATTCCACAACCGGAACCCCTGTTAGTGGTACTACAAGTACTACCAGCTACTCTGTGCGTTGCCTTAAGGATGACACTTCTGATTGATTCAGACACTTTGACACTTAAACTCCCTGTCCCGCCGGGCAGGGAGTTTTTAAATACCTCGAAGCGGTCTCTCCTGATGATGTTCTTTGCTCCATGAAGGTATCTGCCATGTTGCCCCGTATTAAAGGCAGGGATTTTTATGATGTTATGCTTCTGCCGGGTTTTACTGTTCCCGACTACAATTAACTTACCCGAAAGATTTAAGTCAAAGAAGAGGGTTAAGGTAATTATTGATGATGTTTTTCGTTTCTTCAGGCGTTATATATAAGTGTAAAGGAAAAAGACTTTAATAAGATTTTCCCACACGTGTCAGCATCAGGACATCCTGACGGGATGGTTTTTGTTTTTTCATGAAGGATAAATGAAAGTTTTGAAATTGATTATTTATTGAGTAAATTTACTCGTAATATTGAGTAAATTGAAGAAAATGTTTGTAAGACCACATTATAAGCTTGTTAAAGAGAGGATAAATGAACCCAGAAGGTTTATCCAGGTATTGATGGGGCCGAGACAGGTGGGGAAGACTACCCTCGCGGAACAGCTGGTGAAAGGACTGGATGTGCCGTGGCTGTTCGAATCTGCCGATGATGTTCCCGCGGGTGATGCTGAGTGGCTGGGACAGGTTTGGGAGGCGGCAAGGTTGAAACTCCGGACAGGTGCGGCCAGTGAGGTTCTCCTTGTTATCGATGAGATACAGAAGGTTTCCAACTGGAGTGAGACAGTTAAAAAATACTGGGATGAGGACTCCCGGTCAGGACTTAATATTAAATTACTTCTTCTTGGTTCATCCCGCCTTCTTCTTAAAAAAGGGCTTACTGAATCCCTTACCGGCAGGTTTGAGATCATCCAACTGACTCACTGGTCGCTGTCTGAAATGTCGGGCGCTTTTGGATGGGATGCTGAGAAGTATGCATGGTTTGGCGGTTATCCTGGCAGTGCCCCTCTTGTTGATGATGAATCCCGTTGGAAACGGTATATAAGAGACAGTATCATAGAAACAAGCGTTTCAAAAGATATCCTGATGCTGACACGTGTTGACAAACCTGCATTGATGAAGATGCTTTTTGAACTTGGTTGCCTTTATTCCGGGAGGATATTGTCTTTTACCAAAATTATGGGGCAATTGCATGATGCAGGCAACACGACAACACTGGCGCATTATCTTCGGTTGCTTGATACCGCGGGGTTACTTGGCGGGATAGAAAAATATGCATCGGGAACAATAAGGAAACGCTCATCAAGCCCTAAGTTCCATGTGTACAATAACGCGCTTCTGAGTGCCCAGAGAAATGAAATGTTTGGTGAGATTATACTGGATCCGGGGAAGTGGGGTCATATAATTGAGTCGGCTGCCGGCGCCCACCTGGTAAATTATTCTGCAGCCGGGGATTATTCTGTTTATTACTGGAGGGAAAGGGGTGAGGAGGTTGATTTTGTTCTTGAGAAACGTGGTAAG
This sequence comes from Bacteroidota bacterium, assembly GCA_003567115.1. Classification (GTDB taxonomy): domain Bacteria; phylum Bacteroidota; class Bacteroidia; order Bacteroidales; family PUMT01; genus PXAP01. The sequence goes on along the minus strand of PXAP01000079.1, from coordinate 1,792 downwards.
GTTGTTGCTGTTGAGGTAAAGAGCGGCCATTCCGGTTTCACCAGAAGGGGGATGAATACTTTCTGCTCCAGGTTTAATCCTGACAGGGTCTACGTTATTGATAACAAAAGCTTATTGTGGCAGGAGTTCCTGGAAATTGACCCTGTTGAGCTTTTTTGATTTTGCCGATACAACTATTTTTGCAGCATGTTTTATAATGCCTGAAAATGGAATGTTGGAATTAATTCCTGATAAGGAAAAGACTGGAAAGAGCTTAATAAGCACTGAAACACTTTTTAGAATACAGCATTACTTCAACGTCTCATTTAACACCCTGATATACACGGTTATTGCTTATTACAGGAGATCGGGACAAGGGCGTTGTCTTTCCCCGGAAGGGTAAAGGATATCAGCCTTAATTGTCTGATTCATGGTAAAAAGCAAAAAATACGCAAAAATTTGCTTTTAATATGGGTTTTTCAGAACTTGTTGTCAATTAAGTTCTTTGTAAAATATTTTTCATCATTAAGCTCTTAAAAGAGCTTTCAAATGGCATTTGCCGGCCGGTGGATTTCGCTTAACCGGCTTTGATAATGCTTTCAATAGTCCGAAAATCGGGCCTATAGTCGAAGGAGCAAACCGCAAATTATGGATGGACCGCAATCTTGGGGCATCAAGAGTTGCTTCGGCTTATAATGACAGCGAAGCTTATGGCGACCTGTTCCAGTTGGGCAGGCTGGATGACGGGCACCAGGACAGGGGAAGCGTAACAACAAGATATGTTAGCAAAGATGCTCCCGGAGCCTTTGCCTCTTCCCCTCCCGGTTAAGTATATTGCGGAGCCATCTCGCATCAGAAGAGGATGCATGGTTGAGGCGGAAATTTCTGATCCGCATAGGCACCATTGTCATTCAAAACGAAAACTATTGGTTTAAATTACCAGCAGACCTCTACATTCACGTCCCGGCAGGCAACTGATCATTTACAAATCATCCCACCAGCTTCCTGCTCCCCTTCAGCAACCCTTATCGAAGATGAGACCCATCGATGCAGATGAATTTGAAAAATTAAAAAAGGAATTAACCACGAAAGGATGTAAGATCGTAAATAGCAGGGATCAGGATCATCTATAAACTGCAAGATCTAAATGGAGATGTGAATCAGTCTAAAGAGCCTCATTATGGTTCTTTTTTTGTAGGTTAATTGTGAAAAAGATAATATGGGGATATTTGAGAAAGGTATTGATGATATCAGCGAGCATGACATCATGACGCTGATTGGCAATAACTCACATGATCTGGAACACGGCCTGGAGCCGTTGATGGATAGAATAGGAGATGCCAGGATAGTGCTGCTGGGGGAAGCTTCCCATGGCACACATGAGTATTATCTATGGCGGGCCCGAATTACCCGTCGACTTGTACAGGAGAAAAATTTCAATATTATCGGTGTCGAAGGCGACTGGCCGGATTGCTACAGGATAAACCGGTATGTCCGTAATTATGAAAACGGAGGAGAATCCGCCCTTGAGGTGTTGAAAAAATTCCACAGGTGGCCAACATGGATGTGGGCAAACTGGGAAGTTGCCGAAATGATGGAATGGCTCAGGGAACACAATGAAGGTAATACGTATGACAAGCAGGCCGGATTTTATGGTTTGGATGTTTATAGTTTATGGGATTCGCTGGAAGCAATAAGGGATTATTTACGGAAACATGATTCTGACGCGCTGGAAGCCGTTGATAAGGCAATGTTGTGTTTTGAGCCTTATGGCAGGGAAGGCACGGATTATGCCACTTCCACCAGGTTCGCG
>PXAP01000036.1 GCA_003567115.1 Bacteroidota bacterium | reverse complement strand
GCCTTCGTTTGATGCAGTATACCGGACCCCTGACAGCCAAAGGCCTGGAAGACACATCAATGTACCGGTACAATTGCTTTGTATCACACAACGAGGTTGGGGACGCCATAGATGCACAGGGAATCAGTGCGGTTAAATTCCATAAGGCGATGACTGAAAGGCTGGCAAACACCCCCCTTGCAATGAATGCTACTTCCACACACGACACCAAACGTGGTGAGGATGTCAGGGCAAGACTGAATGCAATTTCCAATATGGCAGAAGAATGGGAAGATATGGTGAAAACATGGACAGATATGAACAGGGACCTGAAAACAGACTCCGGAAACCCTGATGCTTCACCCACTCCCAATGAAGAATATTTAATTTACCAGACGCTGGCAGGAACTTTTCCATTCGATGAAAAGGCTGACAATGAATATATTCAACGCATCCGTCAATATCTTATAAAAACAATGCGTGAAGCCAAGCAGAACAGCAACTGGGATGATCCTGACGAGAAACACGAAACCGCAGTCTGTGATTTTGCCAGCTCCCTGCTTAACCCCGGGCATGGATTCCTCAGTTCATTTATCCCCTTTCACAGAAAGCTGGTATGGAAGGGTATAGTTAATTCTTTGGCACAACTTGTCATAAAATGCTGCTCACCGGGAATACCCGATATTTACCGGGGCACCGAATTATGGGACCTTAGCCTGGTTGATCCGGATAACCGCAGGCCGGTTGACTTCGATTACCTTCATGAAGCTCTTGATACAACTATTCTGCAATGGAAAGCAAATCCCCGGGAAACAGCAGGCAAACTGTACAAAAATGCCTTTGACGGACGTATAAAACAGTTTATTACTCATCTTCTGCTTAATGAAAGAAAAAACAACCCTTCTCTTTTCCGTTACGGCGACTACATAGCCCTTGAATTTTCCGGCAGGCATAAAAAAAATGTTTTCGGTTTTATAAGAAAGCACAATGACAGCTGGTTAATGTGTATTCTTCCCCTGCACACCGGTGAACTGTCAACCGGAAATGAAGGCGAATATTTAACCTCAATTAAATGGAAAGATACATCGGTGCATGTTCCTGAAGGCGCACCCCTTGAATGGGAAAATATGCTTACCGGCCTGACCCTGCAAGGCCGGACTATACTGAATATTGATAATCTTTTTGAAGATCTGCCTGTTGCCCTGTTTAAAGGCAAAACGAAACTGTCATCAAGAGGCTCCGGTATTCTTCTTCATATTTCTTCGCTGGCCGGCAAATACGGCGCAGGTGATTTTGATGAAGAGGCATACCGTTTCGTCGACTTTCTCAGTCAGACCCACCAGACATACTGGCAAACACTACCCCTTTCACCCGTAACAAAAGAACAGTCATGGTCACCCTACGCCTCTCCCTCAGCCTTCGCCGGGAATACCCTCCTGATCAGGCCGCGACAGCTATATCTGGACGGACTGATCGGATATTCGGACCTGGAGCGTGGCATATTCAAAAACAGCAGCCGGGCAGACCATAAAAAAGCGTCCGTATTCAGGGATATATTGCTTGAAAAAGCCTGGGAGAAGCTGAGACAGAATACCGGCCATTATTTGTATGGGGAGTATGAAGGGTTTTGCCAGCGGGAGTCTCACTGGCTGGAAGATTACACGCTTTTTATTGCATACAAACAGCGTTTTGGAAAAAAAGACTGGAGCAAATGGCCTTCCAAAGTTAAAGAACGGGATGAGAAAACACTCAAAACTGCAAAATATGAATTTGCCGGTATTATAAGCCTGGAGAAATTCAAACAGTTCATGTTCGACAGGCAATGGAAAAAACTTAAAGGGTATGCAAATAACAAAGGTATACTGATATTCGGAGATATCCCCTATTACGTGAGCTACGACAGCAGCGATGTATGGGCCAACCAGCATCTGTTCAGACTGCACGGAAACGGAAAAATGAAAACGGTTGCCGGGGTGCCCCCCGACTATTTTGATAAAAACGGCCAGCTCTGGAATATGCCGGTATTTGAATGGGACAGGTTAAAAGAGACCGGATATGACTGGTGGTTGAAAAGGCTGGCTAAAAATCTTGACATGTTTGACCTTCTGAGACTCGATCATTTCCGGGCCTTCTCCGCTTTCTGGGAGGTGCCTGCCGGTGAAAAGATTGCTGTTAACGGAAAATGGAGTCCAGGTCCCGGATCGGAATTTTTCAGGGTACTGGAGGAGAACTTTCCTTCTATGCCTTTTGTTGCCGAAGACCTTGGTGATATTGATCAGCCAGTTTATGATCTGAGAGATGAATTCTTCCTGCCGGGAATGCAGGTACTGCAATTCTCCTTCGGCCGCGATATGGCTGAAAACCTTCATACTCCCCATAACCACAGCATAAACTCACTGGTTTACACCGGCACGCATGATAACAATACACTCCAGGGCTGGTACAAACAGGAACTCGGAAGTGACGGGAAGAAAAGGCTTGAAGAATATACGGATAAAAAAATCAGGAAATCCGGTTTGCACCTGGAGATGATAAGAATGGCATTTGCCTCACCTGCAAGGTTAAGCATTATACCTATGCAGGATTATATGGGACTGGGAAGGGATGCCAGAATGAACACCCCTTCAACATCCCGTGGCAACTGGACATGGAAAATGAAAACCCCTGCTGTTGATCCTGATATTACTGAAAGGATAAAAAAGCTGACCATTATGTACAACAGGCGATAGGATTTTTGATATTACTGCTTCAACAGATTTCCGAAATGGTTCCAGAAATTACGGTGGAAATCCTCTCCCCGGGGACCGGGATAGAGATCAATAAATGAATGGGTAGCCTCCTCTCCGGGCCTGAATGTGATCTTGCTGTCCTCCATAAAAAGTGACCGTACCTCGGGATGAAACTGTACACCTATCACATTGGGATATCTTTTATGCTCAATGGCTTCAGCTACTTTTTTGTCCATGCTCCAGGCAGTAACCCTGAACCCTTTTCCTATAAGGCCGGGAGCCTGGTGGTGCGAACTGAGTATATAAGGGTTATGTTCACTGTCGCCCGATATCTTATGCATATGGCTGTTTTCTTCGATCACAATCCTGTGAAAAGTACGTGCGCTGACATCCGGATCAAGGCGGTATACCGAATAATAATTCCTGTGCTGTTTATCCTGTTCCAGGGCAAGTACCTGTTCGACGGTGGTCTTCCCGTATATTTCAAAAGGTATATCCTGGATCATTGTCCCCCCGGTAGCCACATTCATGGTCTGCATGCCAAGGCACAGGCCAAGGATCGGCAAATCCGGATTCTCCTCCATCAGAGGCACAAAACTTTCATCCTGGTAGCCGCCAAGCAGATGATACAGGAAAGAAAGCTCCAGATAATGCCGATGAGGGTCGGTCACCACCGTCAGTAAACTCATCTCCTGACCATATGCTACAGGCGGTATATCTGGTCCGCCGAAAAATATAATAGCATCAGCCATCCCGAATATAGCGCGGTGCAGTATTGAATTGTTATTATCTGCAACCCGGAACTTATGGTCAAAAGGAATATCAATACCCATGAGCCTGATATTTTCCAATCCCCGGTCTTTCACAAAATCAGATGTCTGTGAATAATCATAAGATCCCTGCTTGCTGTATACCCCCAGAACTTCCCTCTCCGGGTCAACCGGCAAAATACCTTCCGAGGTAAGATAGAGCCAGGTGCTGATATTACCCACCGTGGGATGCATCAGTATAATATATTTATCAGAAGATGATCCCGCTTTGTCAGAAAACTCCCCGCCATCAGCGGGGGTGTGAGGAATTACCAGCAGGAGAAGAAACAATAATATTACAGACCTGATTTGTATAATCATAGGGTTTATATTCAGATTTACGGCTAATTGCAAAGAGAAAACCGCAATATAAAACAAATAATTTAAACCTTAAAACTCTTCACGGCAGGCTGCCTGTAAACAAACCGGAAATGCCCGGAAATGAACTCACATAGTTAAAAACCGGAAATGCCCGGAAATGAACTCACATAGTTCAGGGGGATGGTGTCTAAAAAATATCCAGGTTACCCAATAAAATTTTCCCGCGGCGACGGGAGACCGGAATACGATAACCATGCACAATAGCCAGAAGCTGATTACGGTAGTACCGGAATTCGGAAATGGCATTAATATTTACAAGGTAACTCCTGTGGACCCTGTAAAACAACCCTTCCGGTAAAATATCTTCAATTCTGACCAACGGAATGTCCAGGATCTCCTGCCTTTTGTTTTTCATAACCATAAGAGTAAAACCATTATCACTCTGAAAATAAAGAGTTCTTTTCAATACATATTGGTTAATGAACCATTCATTCTTATTTTGCATCTGATTAATACTTTAAAAAAACTATAACAGAATTTACCATTCCGCAAGCAGACAGGGATCAGTTTTATTTTGACCGATAGCAAATTTGTATTCAATTCAGACTGAAACATCCCTGCCGGAAGTCATCCTTTCAAGAATCCCTATCAACCTGCTTTTGCGGCGGCGTGATACCGGAACAGAGGTATGCCGCTTTATAGTCAGAGTGTCGGCTTTGTCCGGCCGGCCTCCTGAATAATCAAGATTTATAAGATAATTACGGTGACAGCGGTAAAACTTCTTACTGCAAAGTTTTTGCTCAATCTTTTTCAGTGGTATCCGGGCAGTCATAAAATGGCCGCTGGAATAAACAATCTTTGTAATATTATTATAATGATGGCAATATACTATATTATCCTGATCAACTTTTACTGCTCCCGATGAATCAACCAGCCACAATCCCGGGATTTTGACGTGATTGCCAGCATTTTTTTGTTGGTTAGAGACTTGAGACTGCTTCATCTGCCAAAATTACTGGTTAGCCATTTTTATATTATGTAACTTCTTTTTTAAGTTATTCATAAGTAAGACCACCCGGTTATATAAAGGTCCGTTTTTTTGGAAATCGTGACATAGGTTTTCTGTGAATAATTATTCTGCAAACAAAGCTCATGATCAGGCACTTACTTTCCAATACACTGATCTTCTGACATATAAAAGAATAAATAACCTGTTGATGTCTTGTTTATAAAATGTTCGTAAATTGTTTGTAAATAATCCGGGAGGTGAAAAAAATGCAACCGGTTTTATTTATTAATGAACCTTCCTGTAAATGAATTTATAATACATAAAAACAAGAGGTGAGGGAGTTATCTCCAAATAAAAAAATAAATATGTATCTTGGGCGGTCTTAAAACCAGTAACAGTTACATAATGAACAATATTATGCTTATCAAAAACATCAGTATCCTTTTTCTTGCAGTTGTTTTACACTTCAACAGCATTAAGCCTGCAGCCGGCCAGCTTTCGGAAGAACTGAAAAAACTGGATGAATTTATAATAAGAGGTATGGAGGACTGGAGAATTCCGGGACTGGCAGTTGCTGTAGTTAAAGATGGTGATATTGCTTATGAAAAAGGGTTTGGAGTAAGGAAACTCGGGGAAGATGAAAGGGTTGATGAGCACACCATATTCGGGGTTGCATCAACCACAAAAGCAATGACAGTCACCACCCTTGGCATGCTGGTCGATGAAGGCAAAATACATTGGGACGACAGGGTCAGAGACCACCTTCCGTGGTTTGAGCTTTCCGATCCCCTGGCATCCGATTTGGTGACCATCAGTGACCTTCTTACTCATCAGGTCGGTATCGGTCGCATGACAGGCAACAGGCTGGTCTTTATGCCCAACCGTGATCGCCGCACCATCCTCAATCATATCAGGCACCAACCCTTTGAAGTACCCTTCCGGTCCGGATATGTCTACAGCAATATGATGTATATGGTTGCAGGTATGTTATTCGAAGAGGTTGCAGATAGAAAGTGGGATTATTTTCTTCCCGAAAGGCTTTTTGCTCCTCTTAACATGACTTCAGCCTCTGTATCGGTCACCCAGATTACCCCGGATGACAATGCTGCATGGCCTCACCAGGAAATTGACGGGATCATACGGACAATACCCAGGCGTAATTTCGACAATGTAGGTCCTGCGGCATCGGTCAACGCCTCTGCTCATGATATGGCGCAATGGATGCTGCTTAACCTGGGTGAGCCCGGCAAATATAATGATACGGTGCTGGTAAGCCGGCAGGTTATGAATGACATATATCAGCCCCGGCACGCATTTCAGGTGAAAGACCCTCTCAGAAACAGCTTTTCAGCCTATGCCATGGGATGGGATTCCGGATATTATGAAGATTACCGTATATTGCAGCACGGAGGGGCAACAGATGGAATTAACTCAATCATTGTGCTCGTGCCTGAAACAGATCTCGGAATTTTCGTGGCGGGAAATTTATTTTGCGGACTAAGGCCT
>PXAP01000241.1 GCA_003567115.1 Bacteroidota bacterium | reverse complement strand
ATAGGTGAATAACGGGTGCCTGCAACAAACGTTCTGGAGACCAGAACCATGGATATCACAAGCAAAAAAGTAAGCCAGTATTGATTAAGTATATGGGCATTGGCCATTTGATCAGAGAGATGCTCCATTTGAAATAGTTATATGGTTATTTTATAGCTTATTTAAACAGACACAAAAATAACTTTTTTTCAGAGTTTTGATGAATGATAAATATCAAAGAGTATGAAATATTGAAATATTGGATCGATCAAGCAGCTCTGCTGAAAACCATATACCAGGATTTTGGATAAATAATATATTGAATAGACTTTCGTTATAAAAATAGCCGGCAAGAGCAGCCTTATTGCATCTGTTTTTCAAAACTTCAATTATCAAATAATCGTTTTTGCAAAATCCCGGGCATTTCTTATCTTTGGGGTATATTATTAATTTCACATTAAATAAGGAAATCATGAGTATTAATATTAAAAGTGAAACCAAAAGATTTCAATTATCAGGCATTACGGTTCTGATTTTATTTGCTCTATCCATTTTGTTTGTTGGTTCATGCGGCGGTCGTACTGATCAGGATTCTGCAAGACAGCAACAGCTGGAAGAAATAAAAGGAAATGTATCTCAGGATATTAATGGAATGATAAATGAAATTGAAGGAAGGATAGAGATCATTTCAGAACACATAGAAGAGTCAGATGGTGCCAGGAAAGAGCAACTGGAAGAGTTACGCAGTCGATTGGAGGAGCAAATAGAAGCTCTTGAAACAGAATTGGATAAAGTTGATGAAGCTGATCTGGAAACATGGAACGAAGTGGTTGAAAATACTCAAGAAACAGTAAACGAAGTCCAATCCGAAACCAATGAAGTCTCCCAGGAAGTCCAGGATCTTATAAATCAATAAGATAAGATAAGATCAGGCAAAATAGACTACCACACAGCATTGCGAGAGAAATATCGTATTTAAATCAGACCCCTATAGTAAAAATCTGAAGAATAATCCGGACATATAAATAAGTAGAGCCCGTCTATAAAGTCAGTGTCTGGATCATAATGTTCGGATGCAAGGCCACAGTTAAAAATGCTTCGCTTTTTTAACGTAGTAAACTTGCGAAGTCAAAAAAAGCTGGGGTAAATGAGCATTTTTTGACTAGCGTAACTAAGCAGGCGGACATTATGGACACACTTCTAAGTAAGATTCCCCTTAAGAAATTATGTAGTTTGTCACCTGTTTTTATTCATAAAGAATAGTGTTGTCCGCAAAATCTGTGAATAAGTGTTGGATGCTCCCATATAATCAAATATTTATTTGATAGAAATTTCAATCTATTATCTTTGTCGGAAAATTCAATATATTTTATGCTTAAAAAAATTATACAGGATTTCCGTAAAACAATGAATCCACCGGTGTTTTTAGGATCTGCCGGACTGATTCTTGCATTTGTAATTTATGGTGCCGGATTTTCGACTCATGCCTCAGTGGTTTTTGAAAATCTGCAGGGATTTATAACAGATAAGTTTGGATGGTTTTATATTCTTTCGGCCAGCATATTTCTGATATTTGTTATCTATCTTGCTTTTAGTAAATACGGACATATACGGCTTGGAGGTGAAGAGGCCCGGCCGGAATTTGGAGGTGTCACCTGGTTCACTATGCTAATGGCCGCCGGTGTTGGCATAGGATTGGTATTTTTTGGCGTTGCCGAGCCAATCCAACATTATGTATCACATCCCGAAGTTGAACCTCAAACCAATGAGGCTATCAGGGAAGCCATGCTTTACAGTTTCTTTCACTGGGGTTTGCATCCGTGGGCCATATATATATCAATCGCTCTTCCCCTGGCTTATTTTCATTTCCGTCACAAGCTGCCCCTGGCTCCGCGTTCACTGCTTTACCCGCTTATCGGCGAACGTATTTACGGCTGGACAGGTCACGTGGTGGACATTATTGCAACTGTGGGCACACTATTCGGGGTGGGTACTTCACTTGGACTGGGTGGGATGCAGATCAACGCTGGTTTAAATGCAATCGCTGGTATTTCATTAAGCTTACCGATACAATTAATTATAATAGCCGTAATTACTACTATTGCCACAATATCTGTAGTTACAGGTCTTCATGTGGGAATAAAGCGTTTAAGCCAATTTAACATGGGCCTTGCGGGGATAATTTTGCTATTTGTGATAATTACAGGACCCACCATTTATATTTTTGAAACATTTGTTACAAGTGTAGGATATTATATACAAAATCTTGCTTTTACCAGTTTTAAAGTTGATCAGGCTTATCTGGTAGACTGGCAGGCTAACTGGACAATTTTTTACTGGAGCTGGTGGATTGCCTGGTGCCCCTTCGTGGGTGTTTTTGCTGCCCGTATTTCCAAAGGACGTACCATACGGGAAATGATAGCAGCAATGCTTCTGGTTCCCACCCTAATCGGGTTTTTCTGGTTTTCTGCAATGGGTGGGTCCAGTATTTTCATCGAGCATTTCGGTGCAGGAGGAATTATCGAACCTACCCTGAAGGACGAGGTGTTGTCGTTTTATGCCTTGCTTGACCAGCTACCGCTAACTTTTATCACATCCATACTTGGCACTGTATTGATCGTTGTGTTTTTTATCACTTCATCAGATTCCGGATCACTGGTTGATGTGATGGTTACATCCGGCGGTAATCCTAACCCACCAACTGCTTATCGGATATTCTGGTGCGTAACTGAAGGTGTGGTGGCTGCTACTTTGCTTGTTGCCGGTGGATTAACAGCTTTGCGGGTTGCATCACTTACACCTGCCTTACCTATGGCAATATTTCTTCTTATCGCCTGCTATGGTTTGTTGAAAGCCTTAAGTGTGGATATTAAGGTTGACGGACTTCCAAAACGTGAAGAATTGAAAAAATAGACGGATTTTTTATTTAAGACCAAAAAGATAATAATCCCAATTCCAGTAACGGCTTCAATGCTAATATCAATTATCTCTGGTTTAACTTTTAGATGAATCATGGTTTTAATAATTTTGAGGATTATAATCAAAATTTTTCAACTATGAAACGGCCCATTCTGAATTTCCTGATAGATGCTTTATCATTTACCGCGTTTATTTTCCTGGTGACTACCGGAGTACTGATGCGTTATATTCTGCCGCCGGGAACCGGTCGTTTAGTGACAATATGGGGTCTGGACCGCCATGAATGGGGCGGGATTCATTTCTGGATATCAGTGGCGTTTTTTACTTTGATGGCATTACATTTGTTACAGCACTGGAAATGGATAATAAACATGGTGAAAGGCAAACGCAAGGAAGGGTCAGGAATAAGAGCCGGAATGGGAATTATTGGCTTGATAATGGTACTTGTTATTGCATTATCACCAGTTTTTTCTCAAGTCAAACAATTGCCTGAGCGTGAAAATTCCACAACACTTTATTCTCACATTTACGATGATATTATCATTCGTGGTTCAATGACCCTTAATGAGTTGGAAGAAAAATCCGGTGTGCCTGCAGCTGATATTCTGGAAGCTTTAAATCTGCCTGCCTACATTCCCGGCCGTCAGCAACTGGGTTATCTGTCAAGAACCTATGATATTCGCATGGCAGATATCCGGAAAGCAGTGCATGAAATTCGGGAAAAACAAAATTAATCATTCAGATGATAGTTTGCAGCTTTTATTATTCAACCAGTTCTCTCACCTTAGTTGCAATTTCGTTCGTTTTTTCACGGACCTGATTAACTGTTTCCGAGGTATTGTCAACCACTTCATTCCATTCATCATAGGTAGCTTCTTCAACTTTGTCAATCTCGTTTTCAACCACTTTTTGCTGTTCCCTTATTTCATCCTGGAGCTCTTCGAGTTGTGCTTTTATATTATCATCGGCACGTTCTATGTGTTCATCCAGAATTTCTACCCGATTTTCAAGGTCATTATGCAAAGCATGGAGATTATTAACTACATTATCTTTTGCTTCTTCCAATTGTGCTTGCTGAGCCCTTTCCTCAGTGCCTGTACCACAAGAGACGATAAGGAGGATTGCTACCATAAATGCACTCAGAGTTGTGATTTTTGTTGTAAAAATGCTTTTTTGGCGGTCACTGAAATTTTTCATGATATCTTATAATTTAAGTAAAAAATAATTTTCGTATTTGAGCATATTATCCTGGTTGTACAGTGCATGGAGGCCTGCCGGCTATAACAATTATTTACAATCCTATCCGGTATTTTAAATAATGCAAAACGCTTGCCACTTTATGCTAAAATAAAAAAAAATCGGGACTTAATAAAATTTGGGATAAAACTAACCTCATTAATTCATAAATTTTTGCATCTTAATGAAAATTTGCGTCCTGGTATCTTTATGGCTAAATAATTTCCGTTCACAAGATTCAAAGGCTTAAGATAATTTCAAAGCTTATGAACTAATCAGGCTAAAATACATTTTATAACATTTTTACCGGACAAAATTCGCATATCACTTATTACCCATTATTTACGTCAACATCAATGCTTTTAATAGCATTAATATGATTATTTAGAGTGTGTCTATAAAGTCAGTGTCTGAATCAGAATGTTCGGATGCAAGGCTTGTGAAGTCAAAAAAAGCGGAGTTAAAGTCACATTTCCTGGTGTTGAATAGTCCGGTTTAATTAAATTTTTTAGTTTTGTGCTTTTCTTTTTAAGCTCAAATTTTTCAGACAAATGTATTAGGGCAAAACCCCGACAGGACATGCCCGTGCCCATAAGATGCGGGTTTTTATGTTGCACTAAAATTCTTACTATTCAATGGAATCTTTTACTGATCAAATGGCTAATGCCCATATTCTGAATCAATACTGGCTTACTTTTTTGCTTGTGATTTCAATGGTTTTGGTTTCCCGGACGTTTGTGGCAGGCACACGTTACTCACCCATTTTGATCATTGTGGTTTTTGGATTAATAATGGGATATGTGATGGTAAGCACCGGAATGGGAACGCCCGGATTGAATGAATTTCCCATTATCGGCTTTACAAGCAGGGTTACAATCACAGCATTGATGGCCTCATTTTTTGTTGGCGGACAGGAGATCAGGAAATTGTTTACACAGCATAAAATTGATAAGACCGACATTGTAATTCCTTCGGAAGATGAGATGTTTCTTGGTACGAAGTTTACCCAGTTTATGTTTCTTATCCGTTCTTTCTTTGTACTGGTGGGTATAGAATCCATGAAAAGGGTAATTATAGGATATAATAATGACGAACCTCTTGATGCTTTTTATCCTTTACTCGGATATCTCGGTCTGGTGGGATCAATTATACTGATAGACTACCGGGCAAAAATTACCAACAAACCGGTTTATATAAGAAAAGGTATCATAGAAACTGCCTTAATACTTGGTGTACTGGTTTTATCCTGGCATCTGGCCGGCTGGATACGTTCCTATGTAGCATTGCCTGAAATATTTTTCGCAATGGTCTTATCAGTAACAGCGGGATTGATTTTTTCAAACTGGAAATTCGGCCCGACATTCCGCTGTTTGCTGTTTGCAGGGATTCCTGTTGTACTTGCCGCAAATTTTATGGTGGGAGGTTCAAGGATTGCCGATGCTTTTACCCTGACAGGAATGACGTCGGTGCTGTCATTTGGATTTTTCGGACAATTACTCTGGATGTTCGGAGGCTTGGCAATATTGATATTACTGGGTAAAGCCAATCATATGCGAAACCTTGCCCCCGGTATGGCCGGATCATTGTCTCATTCCGGATTAACCGGTGCCTGCACCGCCGGTGATATGGGACCTGATGCACAATTCAGAGCACCTATTATGATAAATATACCCTTCATCGGACATATTTTTGTTTTTTCCATCCTGGCTGCCAGTGCCACTGCAGGAAAGCTTCTTATTCCATACACCCTGATAATCGTTGCTGCCGGTATCGTATTAACATTTCTCGCCCTTAGAACTCTTCGGAATGCCAATAATGTAGAGGAGCAGGAAGTACGGGGACTTATGATATTTTCTCTTGGCTGGCAGCTTGTTGCAGTTTTTGGTGGTTTGCTTATACTGAATATTGGCGGAATGGAGCTTAATGATTCGGTTATGGCAAATGCTTCTGCCATTTCTCATTTCGGTTTATTTGCCGCAATACAGGAAGGGATGTTCGGCGAGCATGCGGCAGCTCTAATTGCTTTTGTTTTTGCCATGCCGTTTCTTGTGCACCCCCTTGTTTTCGGTATATTTGGGAAAACTGCGGAAAATGATGGCGTGATGCCTGTAACGATTGTTTATATTTTAGCATCAATTGGGGTCATGGGGGTATTGTATTCAATGATTGTTTGATCAGGATTACGTTCATACAATTAGTTATCCGACCAGGGGATAATGGTTCAAATAATT
>PXAP01000282.1 GCA_003567115.1 Bacteroidota bacterium | reverse complement strand
TTGATAAAAACCACCTTTAATAAAACAGAGCCGGGCTAATAGAACACGGTGACAGAGGAACAGGCAAGGAAGCACGCCTTTATTGAAAAGCCTTGTGCTGTAGACCCTGTAGGTGCCAGATCTGTAATGGCATCGGCTAAAATGGCTGAATTAGCTGGATTATCAGTGGTTGCAGGGACACAATTAAGGCATGCACGTGATTTTAATGCAACATTTGGCATGGTAAAAAACGGAACCATAGGTGAACTTATTAATGCAAATGTTCTTCGAATGAGTGGTTTGGGCTGGCGTTACACCCGGCCGCAAGGATTGAGCGATATGGAAGCCATGTTGCGAAACTGGCAAAACTGGTGCTGGCTTTCGGGCGATATGCTGGTTGAAATGTTCGTTCATCATATTGATGTTTATAACTGGTTCTTTGAAAAATTTCCTTCACAAGCCATTGGTTTCGGTGGACGGCACCAGCGGGATAGTGGTGATCAGTATGATTTTTTTGCTATTGATTACAGTTTTGATGACGAAAAAAAGTTTTATTGTATGCATCGTCAGATTAGCGGATGTTACAACCATCCCTGGAGCCATATACTTTATGGTACCAGAGGATACACAAATTGTCATAATAAAATATGGGATTATGACCATAACCTGATCTGGGAATATGAAGCTCCCCCTGGTGAAGACGGACAGTCTTTACCCCAAACCACAGAACAATCCCATATCAATCTTGTGACTGCCATTCGCACCAATAATCCTGTCAATGAAGCCACCACTATGGCCTCCTCAACTCTTGTTTCCATAATGGGAAGAGAATCTGCTTATACAGGGCAGCTTGGAACCTGGAATGATATGATGAATTCCGGGCTGAGACTTGGTCCAACGGAATATAAAATGGGGCCTGTAGATATTCCCCCGGTTCCCCCGGTTCCGGGCACGGCTTAGATGTAAGACAGGACAGGATCAAGATCCACAGTTATTTGGTGATCAGGAACATGCCGGCGGAAGCAAGAAGAGTATTTAATTTCACTGAAATCAATATTTTTCTGAAGGTCCATATAAAAACGTATATACAATTTTCCTGACTTTGTAAATTTGGTAGAAATAACCTTTTTATTATTCTGCAGTTTAACGGTATTATAACTATGCACCTTTATTTTTAATTAAAATCTATTCATAAAATGAAAATTACCCGCAAAGATTTTTTAAAACTTACCGGTCTGGCCGGTATGGGAATGATGTTTGGAACGAGTCGGGCTGATAACAGAAGCCCGTTCCATAAAGCCCGTATCCAGGATTTTAATATGCACGGATATGGTGCACCTGAACTTGATACGGTACGCATGGGCTTCATAGGGATCGGAGGCCGCGGATCCGGGAACGTAGCCCGCTATGCCAGCATAGAAGGCGTTGAAATAAAGGCCTTGTGTGACCCTGTTCCCCAAAGAGTAAATTCTTCAATTGAATTTCTAAAAAATGAGCTTCCCCGGCATAATCCCGATTCCTATACTGATGGAAAGAATGACTGGAAGAGAGTATGCGAGCGTAAAGATATTGATCTGATATGCATTGCCACACCCTGGCAATTGCATGCCCCGATGGCGGTTTATGCAATGGAACATGATAAACATGTATATGTTGATCTGCCGGTCGGTGTTACCGTCGAAGAATGCTGGCAGGTGGTTGAAACTTCAGAGAAAACCCGTAAACATGTCTATATGGACTGTGTGAACTGCCACGGTGGTATTGCAGCAGTTTTACTCAATATGGTAAGGCAGGGATTTTTCGGAGATATTATCCACGCTGAAGGTCACTATATTCATGACAGAGTATCCAATACCAGCAGCAGGTGGGTAAGGGACCCTGAAAACAATTTCTTCTTCGGGTACCGCCCATGGCGTTTGCAGGAGAATGTTAACAGGAACGGTAATCTTTACCCGGGACATGGACTGGCGCCTCTTTCGCAAATGATGGACCTCAACTATGGTGATCAGATGGATTACATGGTATCTGTTTCCGGAAATGATTTTACGATGGCAGATAAAATGAAAGAGATTGCTGAAATGGATGATTATTATCAACCTTATGTCGGACTTAAATTCAGGGGGAATATGAATACCACCATAATACGTACCCGGATGGGACGGACTATTATGCTTCAACATGATATCAGCTCACCCCGGCCCGGTCACCGCTTCGATTTGATTAGCGGTAACAAAGGTATCTACAGGGCGCGTCCTGACAGAATAGCCACGAGCGAGCAATGGCTCTCCCAGGAGGAATATGATTCACTGGTAGAAAAATACACCCCGGAGATTACCAGAAAATTTAATGAAAAAGTTAACGAAGCGGGTAGCCGTCGTACCACCGGAGGTTCATATTCAAGAGTGTCACCAAGCGACTGGCGTTTGATTGACAGTCTCAGGAACGGTCTTCCGCTGGAAGTGGATGTTTATGACGGGGCTCTGTGGAGTGTCATCAGTCCGCTGAGTGAATGGTCGGTTGCCCGTGAAGGCAGTTCAGTTAAAATACCTGACTTTACATGCGGTGCCTGGAAAACAAATAAACGGGGTATGGATATATCGATTCAAAAAGGAGGTACAACTAATCTGGAATAAATCCAAAACAGAATCCACAGGGGTAACAATAACAAAATCATTTAAAACATGCCCTGGCAAGTCAATAGCACAACAATTTGAATAAACATAGATAAAATAAACAATCAGAAGCTATGGATAATAAATTATTTCTTAAAAAACTGAAAAATAGAGTTTTAATACTAACCTGTCTGGCGGCTGCTTCTGCCGGCTTTGCCTGCACCGAAGAAGAGGAATGGGTACAATTATTCAACGGACATGATTTCGAAGGATGGATCGTTCCTGAAGGTGAAAGTGGATGGACGATTATTGACGGGGTTATAGACTGTGATCCGAAATACCGGACTGAAGAAGCAGCCAGTTGGAGAGAAACATATGTATGGTCCGAAAAAGAATATGGTGACTTTGTTTTGCGGCTTGACTGGCGGATTAAGGACACTCCATCCATGGGAAACGTTCCCTTGATCAGGCCTGACGGAACCCATCAGCTAAATGCAAAGGGTGAGGAAATAAGGATTCAGATGCCTGTAAGTGATTCAGGCGTAATACTTCGTGGACTTGGAAAGGCACAGGTAAACATATGGACATGGCCCATTGGTTCGGGTGAAATATACGGATACCGGGTTGACCAGGATATGCCCCCTGAGGTTAGGGCGGGAGCTACCCCGGCCACAATGGCCGATAACCATATAGGAGAATGGAACACTTTCGAAATAACCATGGTGGGGGACCGGATTACCGTTTTATTAAATGAACATACCGTGATTGAAAACGCATTGTTGCCCGATGTTCCTGAAAGTGGACCGTTTTCATTACAGCATCATGGAAGCTACAGGGATGGAGAATATACAGGCGGACCCTCCCTTGTACAATTTCGGGAGATTTACATTAAAGAACTGTAAAATTATCTGCGATTTAAAAATAATCAACCTTATAAATGCCAGCGGGATCAACATTAAAGAACTGTAAAATTATTTCGATTATTAAGAAATGTAATTAAGATGCTGCGATGACAATCGTTGCATATAATACCCGAAATGTAATTTCACAATATTCGGTAAAACAAATTCCTAACTGTAATTTATACACATGAACCTTCCATGACAATATTTTCAGTATTTTGACCAGAGAACTTTGATCTTAATTTAAATATTTACTTATGAAGCTGCTTCTTATCTTATGCCTCACCCTTATGGCAACCAGTCCGCTGGCTGACAACCAAAACGGTAACGATGAAGTATGGCAGTCTCTCCGCTGGCGGGGCATAAGCTCATCAGCCGGTCCTTCCACGGAAGCTCTTATGAAATCAAAAGTTGAGGATATGCTGGAATTGTTTCAGATGGCGCGGCCTCTTAATCCCCCAACCGGACTGCTGGATATATCACCCCGTGCTGAATTTCTGAGAATACCGGAGCTAACGGGTGTTCAACAGCTGCCGGAACCGGTGGTTCTGCGTATGCCGATGCGATTTCCCGGAAGCCCTTCCCCTTCGGCAGGTGTAAATATATGGATTAATGAACCCTGCAACCTTCTTGGCGATCCGGTACTGACCGACGAATCGGGCGAGATATTCCTTTTACCTCCCCTGATCGGAAACATAGGAAGAGAGAGTGTATATTCCCGTACAGGCCATCCGCCCGGATTTGATGAAGCCTTTCCCGCATCCAGTTTGTTCCCATTGTGGGCAACCGACCAGGAGCCTTTTCTCCGTTCCATTGTACGGCCTGCCTTCGGCCTGTGGAACGCTTCTGTTTTTACCATATTTACCAGAGGGGACAGGAACTTTTGGAAACCTGTAAGCCAGGAGCGGTGGATACAGGCATTGATCGACAGAGCACAGGGAGAACTTGACATGTTCACTGCAGGGTTTAAGGCTGCAAGCGACAGTGATGTAACCCGGCAACAGGTCGATCAGATACGTGCACGCCTTCAAAAGTTACGCGATGCATTTGATGAGAAGGCCATTATCGAGAGGCATAACAAGGCACTTGAACAGGCCAGGGAATTTCATGCCATGATGCAGAGCATGAATCCTGAAGAAGCAAAGGAGTATTACCGGCAGACCATTGAGGGAGCCGACCAACGGCTTGAAGAAACCCTTGCTGCGGCAGCAGAACAGCGTGTTGAGATCGAAAAATTTGCTCAGCAGTTGCTCGATGCAGTGATGGGTCTGGGTGATATATCTTCTGAGGCAGAATCAGCCATCAGTACAGGTAACTGGGACAGACTGGAGGAGATGGGCAGGGAACTTGACGTTGAAAGGTTCGTTTATCTTGCCGATGCAGGACGTGCAACTGAAAAGTTAAAGGCCGAGCTGGGCAGCCTGTCACCGGCACAGCGCAGGGCGCCGGCCTGGGGTTTTGAGGTGCCGCCGTGGCATCCCCTTGGTCCCCACCGGCATGTAGTTGCAATGCCTTTTGATGCGGCTCGCCCTTCAGGGCTGGTTGAAGCGGGTACTGAAGGCGCCAGGGCACTTGTGGCCATAGACGAGGATTTTTTCGCTTTCGCGGAAAGGGACGGCGGCATTCATCTCCTGGCAGTCGAATGGTGGGAAGAGGTTGATGCCCGGTACCGCTCGGAGGGCGGAATGTTTTACAACGAAAGAAGGGTTACTATGCTGGAAGACCTGTGGGGCAGTATCAACTGGGCTGCCCTAAGAAAGATGATTGAATAAGTGCCGAAATGCTACGGAAATACCTGATAACAATACAGAATTTAAGGCACAGTGGAGCAAAAAAAGAGGTGACCGGTTTGATTCACCTGCTATTTTATGACAAAAACAGAGGAGACAAAATTGTATTATCTTTACAACGAAACATGTAATAGTATAAAGAAAAACCAGGGGATTATTATTCATTTATCCCCTCACCCCATGATAGCTTCAGGGTGATAAGTCAGGATTGTTTAACCAATAAAATGCCTGCTTGACAGATAATATAATAAATATCGGACTGGATGCAGGTTCAACCACCATAAAGGTGGTGGCAACCAATAACAGCCATAAAGTAATCTATATGGATTACCGGCGTCATTTTACCGATATCACCGGAGCCGGAACGGAAATGCTTAATTGCCTTGAGTCTGAAATCGGTAACAGTCTTGTTCGGCTCTTCATTACCGGATCGGCCGGCATGGGAATTTCAGAACGCCTTAACCTTCCCTTTGTGCAGGAAGTGGTGGCATCCTCCAGAGTGGTTATGACAAAATTTCCGGGTATAAGGACCCTGATTGATGTTGGTGGTGAAGATGCGAAAATGATCTTTTTCCGGGAGGGCAGACTGCCCGATATGCGAATGAACGGAAGCTGTGCAGGAGGAACAGGAGCATTTATAGACCAGATGGCTTCCCTGCTGGGAAAAGAGGTGAGTGAGCTCAGCGTCCTGGCCCTTGAGGCCACCACCATATATCCGATTGCCTCCCGGTTCGGAGTTTTCTCCAGGACCGATATCCAGAATCTCCAGAGCAGGAACGTAAGCAACGAAGATATTGCATCATCAGTTTTTCATGCTGTCAGCATGCAAATCATAACCTCTCTTTCAAGAGGTTATGGGTTAGAGCCTGCGATTATGTTATGCGGGGGTCCGTTTGCCCATATTCCCGTCTTGCGGGAAATATTCAGTAAAGTTGCCCGCCTGAATGAGAACCAGCTGGTTTTGCCCGATCATCCGGAGATAATTCCCGCCTGGGGGGCAGCAATTACCGCCTCCAGCCGGGAGCAAAACAGGTATATCTCCGATATCATTTCCAGTATAAGCCGGCCCCAAAAGCCCGGAAAACAAACCGAATCACACCGGCTTGCCCCCTTGTTTCCGGATGAGAACAAAATGCAAAATTGGCTGAGGGCAAAAAAGAGATACCGGCTGCCCTCTGTTGAACTTCACCGGGCCCATGCGGGTAAATGTTTCCTTGGTATCGACAGCGGCTCCACCACCACCAAAATAGTCCTTCTTGATAACCGGGGAAGAATCATCTTCCACTTTTATGAAAAAAACCTGGGCAGTCCTTTTGCAATGGTAATCAAAGGATTAGAGAAACTGATTGAAAAAGCCGGGCAAGCCGGCAAAAAAATATCGGTGGCTGGCAGCTGTGTTACCGGTTACGGCGAAGACCTGATCAAGAATGTTTTTGATCTGAATTACGGGCTGGTAGAAACCGTCGCACACTATACAGCAGCCCTTGAAATAAATCCCGGCGTATCATTTATCCTTGATATCGGGGGACAGGATATGAAAGCCGTATTTGTTGAAAACGCCTCCATTACAAGGATAGAGATTAATGAGGCATGTTCCTCAGGTTGCGGTTCATTTATAGAAACCTTTGCCCACACCCTGAACCATTCGCCGGCAAGTTTTGCCGGCCTGGCATGCAGATCAACCGCCCCCTGCGATCTGGGCACACGCTGTACGGTCTTTATGAACTCAAAAGTCAAGCAATTCCTGCGGGATGGAGCGTCGGTCGGGGATATTTCTGCCGGACTGGGTTATTCGGTAATCAAAAACTGCCTGCACAAGGTGTTAAAAATTAAAGACATCGGCGAACTTGGCGAGCACATTATGGTTCAAGGGGGAACATTTCGTAACCCGGCAGTAATAAGGGCTTTGGAACTGGAGAGCGGCAAGGAGGTAATGATAACCGATTACCCTGAATTGATGGGGGCATACGGGGCCGCCCTGTATGCACAAAAGGAGGAAACAGACAGGAATGAAGATCCGGCAGATTTGACCACTATGATCAAAACCTCCAGTCATACCCAGGAAATCAGCCTCTGTAAGGGATGCGAAAACCAGTGTACGGTAACCAGGTTCAAGATGAAAAGTGGCAGGCAGCATTATGCAGGCAACAAATGCGGGAAGATATTCGGCAGCAGTGGTAAAAGAAGCAAGGCAGGACAAAACATCTGCAAAGAGAAATACAAGCTGCTCTTTGAGCGTGGCATTCATGAGAAAAAATCCGCGCTTACCATCGGCATACCCCGTGCTTTGGGAATATACGGGAACTACCCGTTCTGGCATGCCCTGTTCACTGCCTGCGGCATTAAGGTTTTGCTCTCCGGGATATCCACAATGAATATGTATGAAAAAGGCATTGAAACGGTTATGTCCGACAATATCTGTTTTCCCGCCAAAATAGCCAACGGTCATGTGCTGGATCTGGTAGAAAAGGGCGTTGATCGGATATTCATGCCCTTTGTGGTTTATGAGGAGAAGGAGGATAAAAAATACTCCAACAGTTTTAACTGCCCCATTGTGACAGGCTACTCCGAAGTGATAAAAAGCGCCATAAATCCTGCCCAGAAGTATGGGATCCCATTCGACGCACCAAGTTTTGCCTTAAACGATAAAGGGCTGACCAGGAAAGCCTGCATAAAATACCTGCAATCCATACTACCGGGAACCAGCAAAGATAATATCCGTCAGGCCTTTGCCAGAGCCCTGGAAGCCCAGGCAGCTTACCGGAAATATCTCGCCAGCCGTTGCAGGGCGATTATGGAAGAGTCCGTCAGGGAAAACCGGCTGGTAGTTTTACTTGCCGGTCACCCTTATCACACCGACCCGCTAATCCAGAATAAAATAGCTGATCTTATTACAGGGTTCGGGGTAGATGTGATAACCGAAGATGTGATCCGTGAAAACGAAACAGTTGACCTGGATATTCAAAACATCATGCAGTGGGAATATACCAACCGTATCCTGAAAGCGGCTCTGTGGGCCTCAGCCGCACCCCCTAACCTGCATTACATTCAACTGACTTCCTTTGGATGCGGGCCCGATGCATTTATCATAGATGAAATTTCCAGAATACTTCGCAGAAAAGGAAGGAACGCCACCTTTCTGAAGATTGACGATATAAACAATATCGGTTCCATCCGGTTACGCATCCGTTCACTTATTGAAAGCCTCTTGTTCAAACATACATCCGCCGGGGTGAAAGAAAGCCCGGCCATTTATACACCAGTTTATGAAAAAAAAGACCGCACTCGCAAAATACTGATACCATGGTTTTCCGATTTTTACTCCCCCTTTCTCCCTCCGCTCTTCGGCCTGGCCGGTTATAAAGCAGAAAATCTTCCCCCCAGTGACCGGCTCTCGGCAGAGTATGGACTGAAATACTCAAACAATGAGGTATGCTATCCGGCTACACTGGTTGTAGGCGACTTTATGAAGGCATTATCAGGGGGAACCTACAATCCCGATGAAATTGCACTGGGAATAACCCAGACCGGAGGTCAATGCCGTGCCACCAATTATATCACATTGCTCAAAGAAGCTAAGGCTTCAGCTGGTTTCGGCAATATTCCGGTTATCTCCGTATCCATTGGAGGGGGAACCATCAATCCCCAACCCGGTTTTAAAATAAAATGGCTCCGGTTATCAAAAGCTGTAATTACCAGTCTGGCCTATGCCGATTGCCTCTCGCAACTGTATCATTCCACAGCACCACGTGAGATTGTAAAAGGAACCGCTGCAAAATTAAAAAACGAATACCTTGAACTTGCCACCCGGGCACTATATAATGGTAAGCCGGAGCAATTATTTGGTCTTGCCCGGCAGGCCGCCGGCGAATTCACAGGGGCAAACAGCCTGAAGGCATTACCTGCAATAGGTATAGTGGGTGAGATTTATTTGAAATACAACTCTTACGGAAACAAAAACATTACAGAATGGCTGATTGCCCGGGGTATAGAACCTCATGTGCCTGCACTGAGCGATTTCTTTACCGATGCATTCCCCAACCTCAAGGCACGTATATCGGGTAATGTATGCAAAAATAATATTCCTGCCACCCTGTTGGGAATTGCCGAAAAATACATGTATGGTATCATCCGTAAAATGGAATTACAGGTCAGTGGCTTTCCCTATCATCATCCGGTGGGTAACCCCCATGAGGATGCCGCCATAGCATCAGAAATTATCAACCTGAATGCCCAGTTTGGCGAAGGGTGGCGGATACCTGCAGAGTTTGCCCGCTTTGCCTCAAGGGGTATCAATAACGTGGTCAGCCTCCAGCCATTTGGGTGCATAGCAAATCATATCGTCTCAAAAGGTGTTGAGAAACGTATACGCAGGCTGTTTCCTTCCATGAATGCTCTTTTCATTGATTTTGACAATGGAATGAACGAGGCAAACATCTTCAACCGTTTGCACTTCATGGCTGATAACGCAATCAATGAATGCAGGAAATGTGGGGCAGTATCTACCTGACTGCTTTACGGAAAATGATTAACTAAGCACCTGAAAAACAGCCTCACATATCATTCCTGGCAGCCGGGCACTGAAGCTTCCGGCATATAGCTCAGCCCCTTTCAGTGGATAAAGCCTCTTCACCTGTGCTCCAGCCCGGAAAATATGATGACAGGGACGGACTGTCAATGGTTTTCGTCCTGTATGGCAGGTTAAGCTCACCGGCCTCCTTCTCCGACAGACCGGTACGGGAAATTTTCATATCCCTGAACCTGGTAATGGCTGTACCCAAAACACCCGGAAATTCTGTTTCCCCGCCGCTGATGTTGATACCCGCCACCAGGCCCTGTTTATTTGCAACCGTACCAAGCGGAACATAAACCTGCCGCTCCTTAAGCAGGTGAAATGATGATGATGTTTTTCCATATAGCTGAAAACATCAATATTATGTTTTTTTCCTGAATTCCTCCGGCCCTCGTGCAATAAGACTGTCGGAAGATTCAACCAGTCCACCGATATAATAGGGAATACCACATGCTGCATAAGAAGTATGGCGTTCTCTCTCAAAAACCACTATCCCGCGGTCAGGTTGTTCACGTCTGATCTTGCCCGCAGCACTCATACCGGCTGCATCGCCTCCGATTACCAGCAATTTTCTCTTATTCATATCAAACCTTGATTATAATTTTAAACTACTAAAAAGGTCCATTGGTGTCCAATCAAATAAATCACCGGCCGTTTGTAATGCCTGCTAAAAATCCTGAAACCTCCTGCTGTGAAAGTTTTTATGAGGGCGATGTCATTCGGATTGCCAGCTATACCCTGGACAGATAAATTATACGGTGATCCCGTTCACCGGAAATTTCCAGTTCCATTGTTCCCGAATCAATATCAATTTCATATTTTTTCAGTTCTGTTCCCGTATCCGGGTCAATCCATTCTACTCTCCACCTGCCGGAAGGCACCACCAAACCTAGTTTATCGCCTTGATTGCCACCAAGGAGCTGAATCACATAATGTTTGTCCGGATCAGCCAGTACATTGATTAATATCATCAAAAGTGCCGATGATATTAATTTGATAATTGCTGGGTTTGAGTTTTTCATGTGTATATAGTTTGGATAATTCATCGGAATTAAACCATTAAATATACAAATACTGATTTTATTCCATGTTTTTTGAGTTTATGAATTAATAATTATATATTTAAAACCAACTAAAAATCAATTTTCATGTTTAACCTTAACTCCTTTCAATCAAATTCACCAGGTAGCCATCCTGATTCTGGTTTTAACGGGAAATACAAATCCGGTTCGGATATTCCCGGATCTGCCAAACCCAAAAGGCTTATTGATAATGTCTCTGTTGCGATAGGTCTGACCTTTGGCCTTTTTGGCAATTCTTTAGCCGGGAATACACCTGAAATCAGCAAACAGGACACACCAGGTAATAAGCCGAACATAATATTTATTTTGACGGATGACCAGCGTTGGGATGCCCTGGGATACGCCGGGAATGAAAATATTCACACTCCTGAAATGGACAGGCTGGCCGGGGAAGGTGTGTTTTTTGAACATGGAATTATCAGTTCTCCTATTTGTTCGGCGAGCCGGGCAAGTATTTTTACAGGATTGTATGAACGCACCCATAAATATACATTTCAAACAGCCGATATCAGGGAGGAATATATGAACCTGTCTTATCCGGTGCTACTGAATGATGCCGGGTACTATACAGGCTTCTTTGGAAAATTTGGCGTGAACTACGCTTCAAAAGCTGACTTATTTGATATCATTGACGATTATGACCGGAATAACAGTTATCATGATTACCGGGGCTTTTTCTATAAAACCATAGACAATGATACTGTACATTTAACACGCTATACGGGCCAGCAAGCCCTTGATTTTATTGATGAAACACCAAAAGACCTTCCGTTTTGCCTGTCGCTGAGTTTTAGCGCTCCCCACGCACATGATCCGGCCCCGTTGCAATGGTTCTGGACCGAACAATCGGATCATCTGTACCGTGATATAGTTATGCCCCCGCCCTCAATTTCCCACGACAGGTACTTTAATGTACTTCCACAGGCTGTGCAGGAAGGATTTAACCGGTTACGCTGGGCATGGCGTTTCGATACACCTGATAAATACCAGCACAGTATCAAGGGATACTACAGAATGATCCACGATATTGACCTTGAAATTGGTAAAATAAGGAAAAAACTAAAAGAACTTGGTCTTGATAAGAATACGGTGATTATATTTATGGGTGACAACGGATTTTTTCTTGGTGAGCGGCAGTTAGCGGGTAAATGGCTTATGCACGACAATTCCATTCGTGTACCCCTTATCATTTATGATCCCCGCGTAAAAAATACTGCAGATTCTGAAGAAATGGCACTGAACATTGATATACCCTCCACCATTCTTGATCTGGCCGGGCTGGATATTCCCGTTGAATATCATGGTAAAAGTCTGATGCCTCTGGTGAATCGCAGCGGGAATTTTGACAGGGATACCGTATTAATAGAACATTTATGGGAATTTGAACACATTCCGCCAAGTGAAGGTGTGCGTACCCATGAATGGAAATATTTTCGTTATGTTAACGACCATTCAATAGAGGAGCTTTATTACCTGCCTGATGACCCTCTCGAGATCAATAATCTTGCCACAGATCCCGAATATCAGAACGTTCTGCTTACTTTGAAAAAGCAACTTGAAAAAATGACCGTTAAATATGCGGATCCATACTCCGGTATTCCACATGGCCTGATGGTAGAATATATCAGGGAGCCCGGCAATGTCAGGATCAATTCCAGTATGCCAGAATACAGCTGGATAGTACCGCATGAAGCTAAATGCCAGAATGCCTGGCAGATACTTTTAGCCTCGTCCCGGGAAAATATTGATCTGAATATCGGCGATGTCTGGAACAGCGGGCAACGAAGGGGCAGAAATTCCACCTCTGTCACACATGCTGGCTCACCTTTGAAACCTGAAACCAACTATTACTGGAAAGTCAGAATATGGGACCAGCACAACCGGCTTTCAGAATACTCCGAATCTCAGCGATTCATAACCGGAGACTTCACCGGGTACATATCGACAGGCAACTCCATCCACATTGATCCTATAAAACCGGAAAAAATTACACAAACCGGTGCTGAGTCATACTTCATTGATTTCGGAAAGGCAGCTTTCGGTACATTGAAAATTAATTATTCCACCCAGGTAAATGACACTTTGATTGTACGTCTCGGAGAAAAGAAATTAGGAAACGGGGTTGATATGAATCCGGGCGGGACCATCAGGGCCCGGCAGGTTTTACTGCCTGTTGCTCCCGGTCAAAAAACATATACCCTTGAATTAATCCCCGATGAAAGAAATACCAATCACCTGGCTGTACCCTGGCCTGATACCCTTGATGTTGTATTGCCCTTCAGATATGTTGAAATCAAAAACCATCGTTCGGAACTGTTTCCCGGTAATGTGGTGCAGCTTGCCCATTTCGGATATTTTGATGATAAGGAAAGCTTTTTTGCCAGTAACGATACAATCCTGAACCAGATATGGGACCTGTGCAAATACAGCATTAAAGCCACCAATTTTATGGGTTTCTATATTGATGGTGACCGGGAGCGTATACCATACGAGGCCGATGCTTATATCAACATGTTAAGTCATTATGGTGTTGATCGTGAATATTCCATCGGAAAACAAACCATTGAATGGTTTATGGAAAAGCCAACCTGGCCTACCGAATGGCAACTGCATATGGCATTGTTATTTTATAAGGACTACATGTACACGGGCGATCTCAACCTTATCAGACATTATTATGAGCCATTAAAACATAAGACCCTTATGGCACTGGAGTATGAACATGGTCTGATCAGCACCAGTTCACCCAACCATAATGACGAGCTTATGGGCAGGCTCGGTTTTAGTGATACCAGTATCCGGTTAAGTGACATTGTTGACTGGCCACCGGCACAAAAAGATACAAACTGGAATCTGGCAACTAAGGAGGGTGAACGTGATGGCTTTGACTTTATGCCGGTTAATACGGTTGTGAATAGTTTCTACTATCGAAATATGGTAATCATGGCCTTGTTTGCCAGGCTTCTTGACAAACATGATGAAGCTGTTGATTTTGAATTTCGTGCAGCCCGGGTAAAGAAATCAATAAATAACTTACTGTTTAATAAGGATAAAGGATATTATGTAGATGGCATTGGTACCAAACATGGAGCAATACATTCAAATATGCTCCCATTGGCCTTTGGAATAGTACCGGATCCTTATATTGAAAGTGTTGCAGAATATGTTAAATCACGGGGAATGGCCTGCAGTGTCTATGGCGCACAATATCTTCTTGAAGCCATGTATCTGGCAGGAAAAGCTGACTATGCTCTGGAACTGATGACCGCCACTCACGATCGCAGCTGGTGGAATATGATCGCTTCGGGCTAGACAATCACCCTCGAAGCCTGGGATCTGAAATACAAGCCAAACCTTGACTGGAACCATGCCTGGGGAGCTGCTCCGGCAAATATCATCCCTCGTTTCTTATGGGGTATAACACCGGCAAAACCCGGATTTGACCTGATAAATATTCAACCTCAACCCGGTCCGCTAACCAATACCTCAATTGTTGTCCCGACAATCAAAGGACCTGTAAAAGCATCTTACGAGCTGGTAACCAACCGGCTAAAAAGATATCAGATAGAGATTCCCGCTAATACAGGCGCTTTGTTCAGCCCGGATATTGCAGATAATGAGGTGGTCACAATAAACGGAGTGAGAATGAATCCTGTTTTTGGCTCATTCAGGCTCGAGCCCGGAATCAACCTTATTGAAATTCGCGTTCATTCATTTTAACCTACTCCGTTATACATAGGGAAATTATTATAACCGGCGCTGTCTTATCATGAATCAGACACACACAATATTCAGAAGCAGGCTTGATGTCACCAATGGCCATATTAAAGTTATGCTGATGACATTCACAAAATTGCCGACACTCTTTTTTATACGGGCAAATAACCCTTCAATGTCATAACCGGCAGGATCAACAAACCGTATTTATCCCCGGAAGGGATATCAATTCAATCCAGTATCCCGGCAGTGACTTTTACCGGTATCTCCAGCAGTGTGCTGAGCACCATCGGGGCATAGGTTGCCTTACCAGATATGACAATCGTGATCTTCTTGTTATCTGTCAGATGGGTCGAAATTGAATTCAAAAGATCATGCGACAGGTCAAGGGTAACCACATCGCCATTGCTCAGACTGGCCAGAGAAACACTTATATTAACAGGCTGAAAGGCTACATCCAGCTCGGCGACGGTCTCGCCGGAAGGAATCCCGGTAAATGTGCATTCAACACTTTTTATCTCTATTTCCCTGATACGGTCGATATAATCCTTTATTTTGTCATTATCCTGCACATCAAGCACATGCGTTTCACTGAAAGGATAAAGGGTTACCTCCTTCAGCCCCGACTTAACTTCTTCCGGTTGCTCAACAGTAGCCTGTACCGTAGTACTCAAAGTTGTGTCGAAACTGGTGGTCAGGGCATCACATCCGCTGATGGCAAGCAGCATGGTTAACAGTACTGCGAAGGCCGATATCTGTCTCATATTATAATTTTTTGGTTTAATTTGGAATTAGTTTCAGGTATTACTATTCAAATATACATGAAATTTTTTCATCCAAAATTACACTCAGACGGATGAAAAAATTTTTATGTTAAAGCGAAGCGGTTCATCCTGTAAGTCAGAATTTTGTTAATTTTAAAAACAAAATTCGGGCTTTTTTACAGGATAAATATACGTCGGAACATTGGTTGTTGAAAATAATTTTGACCAACGGATATTTTCAGGTGACAGGGGGATTGTCAACTTAGCCGATACAACAGCCCGCGGGGAAGATAACATCAGGTTTATTTTTCGTTACCACAAGGTGGCTGAGCCGGATAAATCAAGGGTTAACGTTATACCTGCTGATTGAACTTTGTTTATAGCCTATTCTTATGGCAGTCGCCGCCATAGAGTCGATGGTGCCGGCATGCAAAGGTCTGGTGTACAGCATCCAGTGGTTCCCGCCGATTGCCTCATTCTGCTGGTATGCTACTGAGGCTCCCTCTGTCGGGGAATCAAGAATCAAGTTGTCATCTGAAATGTTGAAAGTTACCAGGTGATCCAAAGTATATTGAACTGCTTTGCAGGTTCTTCCCGTTCAGTGGCCGTTTTACAGGCATTTATTGAAACCGAAACAGCAACGGCACAAAAAATAAAAACTCTTTTTTCATAACCTGTTATTTTATAAAATCTTCTCTGAGTGGTGTAAAGGAATCAACCAGCCTTACCTCTTTTGTAAGCAGCTGGATTGTATGTTTAACCCCCGGCGGCACAGCAAACATATCCCCTGCTTTCAGTTGCTTCTCTTTCTCACCCTCGCAAAAGAACAGGATCTCCCCGGAAGCTACATAGGATGTCTGTTCATGCGGGTGTGAATGATACGCTTCGGGTCTGTCCCAGGGCCCGTCAGTGAAATCAATCAATACATTCATGAGGTTATTTGTGTGGATAATTTTGCGTTGAAGACCATCGCGGACTTTCTCATAAGGTACCTTGTCAAACAGTAATGTGGCCATAATAATCAGGTTTATATCTCAAAAAACGAAACGCAGACTAAATTTACCGTTTATCGGAAAAAATCACCAGTCAGCCAGTTTCCTGTCAAAACCGGCATCCGTGTCTGAAGAACCGGGGATAAATTTTATATCCAGTGTTTCCCGGGAATTTGCGGGCACTGCAACTTCAAAACCCACAAGTATAGTACCCGGGTTGGGTTCATCCCAGTCAGTACCGGGTTGTGAGCTCCAGGTTGTAACCTTTATATCTGAGGGGCTGTCAACCCTGAGATCAAGGGTCCTTCCGTCAAGGGCAAGAGTGGCGCTGTTGTTGCCGGTAATCCTTACATCAGCCCCGGTCAGCATTTGCCACCGGACAATAGCAGCTTCCTCTCCTGTAGAGAATTCATCTCTGATAACCAGATACTCCCGGTCAACAATACCAGCCCCACGGGTTACCGATTCAAGGGTGGTACTGTATAGTGATGAGATATAGGATATAGCATAACTGAAACCGGGATCATCCGAATACCGGTCAATTCCTGCATATCCGTCGACCCTCTGCAACTCTCCGTTTACGGTAAGTGTGCTGTGGGAGTAATTGTTAAGGCGATACACGGTCCACCTCTCTGCATCCTGTGCACGCCCCCAGATGTTCATCCCCAGCGATTCAAGTGAATGATAACCCTGCGGCCCGAGGTCAATTGCCCAGCGAACTCCGTCTGCATCAAAGACAAAGGACCCCACATCCATATGTCCGTGGTTTACTGACGGGGAGCCTCCCTTGAACCCAAGGTAGATTGCATCCGGGTCAGTCCACGATGTACGCATCAGCGCCAAAGGCATCTTTCCCCGGGCTACATAGAATTCATAATCCGGCTCAACTATCTGATCAAAGGGTATATCCCTGCCCCAGATCATTATTCCCGGCAACAGCCTGTCATTGGTGAAGCTGGAGAAATCATCCCTTTCAAGAAAGAATTTCTCCTTCCATAGAAGTGATGGCTGGTTGTTCTTTTCCGCAAACCAGAACATTGCGGGGCTAAGGCTGCCCCCTGCCCTGTTATCTCCCCAGTTATAGCATATGCCGGAAGGAGCAAGCATATTCTTAATAAAACTGCCGGTCTCAATAAATGCCGGATAATCGCCATAATTAAACCTGCCCGGCCATATCTTGTCGACTGCACTCAGGAACATAATATTGAATGAAGTACCATACCTCCAGTATCCGTATCCTTCAGGATAGGCACCATCGGGTTCATAGTCAGCTTTTGCAAGGGTTATGGTATTGCAGGCCCTGTCAATAACCTCCCTGGCCAGGTCAGGATAGTCTTCATAAATGGCAAGCGCCCCGTAGGTTATGCCGGCGTTACACACCTGGTTCCAGTTATGCTCTGCACTGAGAAACCAGTTATAATCCGGATCGAATGAGGGCTCAATGCCCTTTTTGAGAATCGCCTCCCTGATAATCTCCCTTGATCCGGGAGAGAGTTCGTGATAGAGCCAGTCATAACCAATGGCAAGAGCCATTGTCATTTCACCCACATCAAGGAAATGAGAGGGATTCCAGTCGCTGAACCCTGCCGCCGCAAGCATCTCCTTTTCCGCCCGTTCAGAATATTTTTTATGGCCGGTCATACGGTAAGAATATGAGAGGTAAAATATACGCCGCAGGGCTTCCCGTGACTTTCCCAGCAGCCGACGTCCCGTCAGCTCCCTTTCCACCGGGGAAAGGCTTATTATCGCATCACTCTCGCCCAGTATTGCTTTATGCATCTCTTTCCAGACCGGATTGGCTTCGACCGATTTCTTAATTATCTCCTCCTCACCCCCAAACAGAAGGATACGGGGGTGCCGGGATAAAATATCTTCGGAAATATCAGCCCTGTTGCATGAAAGGCAGGTTATAAGCACAACCAGGGTAAATAGCTTAACAAGATTCTCGATTGGCTTCATCCGAACAAACTATGGTTATCAAATTTATACTCAATGATATTGCTCCCTTAAAGTGGACAGGTAGTCAGGCTAAATAAGCACATCGACCGAACAAATATATCCTTTTCGGGGAATCAATGTAGCTCTGGCATACCGGGCTTTAAGAATCAGTTTTCTGTTATTCAAAGCATAAATATTTGAGCCTGCTCCAAAAAGATAACATAAAGAAAAAGTTACATAAGAAAGTGGGCTCAATATTTTAATTTCCAAAATAATCAAATTTTAATTCAAAAAAAAACAAATCAACCCATCCCCGATAGTTCCTGATAAGCCTTTTATTGACAACGGCTATAATCTGAATTGACACTATGCGAAGAATTAAGGGTAGATGTGCCGGGTATAATGGGTGTAGACGAGGTTGGCATTTTTTAAAGGTTTGCCGTGGTATTTTCTGATGCATTTCAGGTCGGTTGTGAAGAAAAATTTATTATCTTGCTTATGTTTCAAATTCTTTGTATGCTTTTAAACAAATTAAACAGGAAAAATGAAAACATTAACTAAATTCGGGCTGCTGACCCTCGGTTTTATTTCAACTCTGTGTTTATCTGCTCAGGATTACAAGCTGGTTGCCCCTCAGCCACCCCAGGCAGTAGAGGGTGATGTTTTTAAATTACCCTCCCGGACTACACCTGGTGATCCGGGTTATTCCCGGGCATTTTATTCACCCCTTCCTGTTGATCAGGTGGTTGCTTTTTACAATCAGGAAAGCGGACACATGGAAGAAGTTGAAAATGGAATTTACCGTTCCCATCTTGTGGATGTAAAGTTTCTGGAACTTGGTTTTTTACATGTCTATGCTGTTCCCAGAAAACCGGGAGTAGCCGTTAGATGCATAAAGACGGTCTCACGGGATCGTATATGCTCGGCTGATTTCTTCAACCACTTCCGGAAAATGGCCGATGTACTTGATCACTATTCGGACGAGGATTACCGCGATCTTTGCAGTCAGTATGGATATCTTGACTTTGCCTGGTTCGGCCTTTCAGATAAAACCGATGCGCATGGCGACAATCTTACCCGGGATAGAGTCCTTTATCATGAATACCTGACAAGGCTTGATTATGCTGAAGGTGACATGATGACTGCCGAGGAAATGATGGAAAGGGTGCAAAAACTTATGGCTGAAGGAAAGATGGAAGAGGCACGCAAACTGGCTGAAGAAATGGCAGAAATGCAGATGAAGGCAACGCAACCCATGATGGAAGAATCAATTGCAGTGATGCAGGGCCAACCCATGGAAGTTGAAGATCACTGGGATGAATGGCTTCAATTTATTAAAGAGCTCGATGCTATGGCTTATCCTACCCTTGTCATAATAGACCTTCATCCTTCAGGCTGGGAGGATGATGATGGCTGGATCCAGAAAAGTATTGAATGGTAAAGTAACTATTACCTTTCACGGATCTGAAAAGATAAAACACTTGTAAAAAAGTTACTTATAAGCCGGGGTTAAAAAGCTGTCAAGAAATATAACTACAGTATGTCTGATCGCAAACAACAGAAAATATCCGGATTAATTGCCGGAATGACCCTGGAGGAATTGAGAGATGACTACACGGACCGTATTTTTAACCAATACCTTCCATTTTGGGATAAAGGAGGATATGACAATCAATCTGGCGGATTTATGTGTGAATTAAATGAGGATGGTTCAGTCTGTAATGATGAAAAGTATATCTGGTACCAGGGAAGGGGAATATGGGTGTATTCTTATCTTTATAACAATTTTGGAAGTAATGAACGGTATCTTGAAATTGCAAAAAAATCCCGCGATTTTTTATTAAACAATATGTATCTGGGAGACGGGAAATGGAGAGATTCTGTAAATCGTTTGGGTAAACCCATCACAAGCACAACAGCACAAGGATCAAGCAAGGATATCTATGGTGCGCTTTTTTCTGCAGCAGGCTTAATTGAGCTTTATAAAGCGGAGGGTAATGAGAATGATCTCCATATTGCAGAAACATCAATATGGGCCGCGGCGAACATTTACGATAATGCTGATTATGAAGGCGTAAAACTTAAAGGGGTAGATAAGAAAGGACTTAGGACACAAGGACATTCTTTCGTGATGATATGGACTTTGACCAGTCTCCTCTCATTTCATCAGGATATACAGCTGGAGAAATTACAGAATAAACATGTTTATCATCTCATGAACGATTTCTGGAATGCAAAATATGGGATTGTGAATGAGGTTTTATATCATGATTACACTAAAATTCCGGATTATGAATCGATTATGTTCACAGGTCATTCTTTGGAAGCTTTATGGATGGTTTTAGATGAAGCAATGCGAAAGAACGACAAACAACTTTTTAAAACATGTAAAAATCGTATTCGTCATCTCATAGAGATGAGCTGGGATTATGTATTTGATGGTTTATGTACTGAAAATTATTACGTTTTCAGCAGAGATGAAAAGTGTGCGGGGCCTGTTTATGATTTAAAAGTAATGTGGGCACACTGCGAGATGCTTCTTGCAACTATGATGATTCTTGAAAATACCGGTGAAATATGGGCAAAAGAATGGTATGAGCGTGGCAGGAATTACTGTCTGAGAACCATGGCCAAAACCACACATGGAGTATGGAGGCAGGCAACCGACCGTTTGGGAAAGGATAAAAAACGTCCGGGCATAAGCATTTACAGAAAAGATAATTTTCACCAGATACGGTACCTTATGATGAATCTGCTCGCAATTGAGCGAATGATAAGAAAGAATGAATCTCTTACCTGCTGAATGAATTATGAAAGCAATAATTTTAAAAGATTTCGGAGGAGTAAAAAACTTAATTAATACCGAATTGCCTGTCCCTGAAGTTTCAGATACAGAAGTACTGGTGAAAGTTAAAGCCATCAGCATTAATCCTGTTGATATAAAAACCCGTTCGGGGAAAGCCGTTGCCGGCATGTTAAAAAAGTCGGATCCAATAATCTTAGGTTGGGATATTTCAGGTATTATCATTGAAAAAGGCAGATCAGTAACTTCTTTCAAAAAAGGAGATGAAGTATTTGGAATGGTAAATTTCCCGGGACATGGAAAAGCCTATGCTGAATATGTTGCCGCACCTGCAACCCAACTTGCATTAAAACCTGAAAATGTTTCTCATGGAGATGCTGCTGCTGCCTCGTTAGCTGCACTGACAGCATGGCAGATCCTAAAAGAAAAAGTACGGATAAAATCAGGTGATAAAATACTGATCCATGCAGCAGCCGGTGGTGTTGGTCATTATGCAGTTCAGATATCAAAGTATTTTGGCGCTTATGTTGTTGGCACATCATCCGCTAAAAACAAAGATTTTATATTGAATATGGGAGCTTCCGAACATATTGATTATGAAAAACAACAATTTGAAGATGTTGTAAATAATATGGATTTTGTTTTAGACACAGTTGGGGGAGATTATATTGAACGTTCATTAAAAGTATTAAAACCCGGAGGGACAATAATCAGCATTCCATCGGAGACATATGCAAATATTACTGAAAAGGCAGAATCTGAAGGTCTGAAAGGATACCCGTTCACTGTCAGGTCAAATGGCGAAAATATGAAGGAAATATCTGATTTACTACAAACAGGTACAATAAAATCTTACCTTTCAGGAACATTTTCATTTGATGAAATGCGTTCAGCTCATCTGCAAATTGAAACAAGAAAAACAAAAGGGAAAATAATAGTCACTCTGTAATGAACTACCCCGGGGGCTAATACAAAACCCTTTATCTATTATAATTGAAGCCTATGAAAAATCATAATGTAAAAATAAAATCAATAAAACATATCACTCATGATGTTTTGCAGATTGACACCGAAAAACCTTATCAATTTAGCTTCATTCCCGGTCAGGCTGCCCATGTCTCCATAGATAAAAAAGGTTGGGAAAACAAAAAAAGACCATTTACTTTTACAAGCCTGCCACAGGATAATGATCTTCAATTCATTATTAAAACATATACCTCACATAATGGTGTTACCGCCAAGCTTCTTGAGCTCAAACCGAATGATGAATTTATTTTACATGATGTTTTTGGTACAATTAATTATAAAAACGAGGGGTTATTTATAGCCGGAGGTGCAGGCATCACTCCTTTTATTTCTATTCTCAGGTATCTGAAGTCAAAAAATGAAATTGGAGATAACAAGCTCATTTTTGCCAACAAAACAAAATCCGACATCATCCTTAAGAATGAATTTAGCAATATACTGGGTGAAAACTTCATAAATATATTATCAGAGGAGAAAGCGGAGGGATATCCATATGGTTTTATCACTGAAGATTTCCTCAGAACATACTTATCTGACCTGACAGGAAATATTTATTTATGTGGTCCGCCGGCAATGATGGATGCATTAGAAAAAATTCTATCTAATCTTAATATTGATGAGAAATTAATTGTAAAGGAAAGGTTTTAAGAAAATCTGTGAAATTAAATTACATGTTGATATAAAATTAATAATCAAAAGAGCAGTTTATAAAAAATACAATAAAAGTAAAGTCTTATGGGTAAAAGGGTTAAACTTATAGGAATTGCATCTGACCATGCAGGATTTGAACTTAAAATGCAATTTGCGGCGGCCCTTAAAGCTGACGGTTATGAATTAATCGATTTTGGCGCCCATCAGTTAAATACAGAAGATGACTATCCGGATTTTGTCATACCCATGGCTATGGCTGTAGCTAAAGGTGAAGTGACCCGGGGATTGGCTATTTGTGGTAGCGGCATTGGAGCCAGTGTTGCCGCTAACAAGGTTCCCGGTGTACGTGCAGCATTAATAACAGATCCATTCTCCGCTCATCAGGGGGTGGAAGATGACGACATTAATGTAATATGTCTGGGCGGACAGGTTACAGGATATTCCCTGGCATGGGAACTGGTAACGATATTCCTGAATGCAAGTTTTAAAGGTGCTAAACGACACAAACGTCGCCTTGAAAAAATATCGAAGCTGGAAAAAAAGACTGGATAAGGAAAGGTTACAATCAAATATCATCTATCTGATCTGCCAGCTTATAATCTTTATCTGTTACTTTCCCTTCACTATGAGTTGATAATGTAAGACGGACATTTTTATAGCTATGTAGCAGAATATCCGGATGATGGTTATGCTTTTCTGCCAAAACAGCTACTTTATTAACAAAATTGACAGCTTCGCTGAAATTTTCGAAGCTAAATTCTTTTGTTAACCGGTCTTTTTCTGAAATCCAATTTTCCATGACTGTTATTTTAGTTTCGTTATTAATGAACTTTAAGGATATAACCGCTGAATATTCCAGAAGTTATCTTTCTCCAAACGGTAGAGAATGCGGTCATGAAGACGATGGGCTCTTCCCTGCCAGAACTCAACTTGTATTGGCGACAAATAAAATCCTCCCCAATATGGAGGACGTGGAATGGGTTGGTTGTTAAACTTGTGTTTTAATTCACTAACTTTATTTTCCAGACTCTCCCTGTTCCCCAGTATCCTGCTTTGTTCCGATGCACATGAACTGATCTGACTTTCGCGTGAGCGACTCTGAAAATATGTATCTGATTCGTCTGCAGGAAGCCGGTGGACATATCCCTCAATCCTGACCTGGCGATATAACTCATTCCAGAAAAAAGTCATCGATGCAAAGTTATTGTTTCTCAGTTCATTTCCTTTTCTGCTGTCATAGTTGGTAAAAAAAACAAATCCTCTTTCATCAAATCCTCTCAAAAGCATCATTCTCCCGGATGGCCTTCCATTTTTCCCCACAGTGGCAAGATGCATTGCGTTGGGCATACTCACTTTTTTCTTTATCGCCTCTTCAATCCATTTTTCAAACTGGTCAGGAGGGTTGTCAGCAATGTCCTTCATATTGATCCCCGGAGAAATATATTCGCTCTTTAATACTGCAATAAGTTTACGTATGGATTGCATAATCAGACACTTTTTCCCAATTAACACATAAATCTGTAACAACCATTGTCTGTCAAAAATACTCATGGGTAAATATTCCACAATA
>PXAP01000091.1 GCA_003567115.1 Bacteroidota bacterium | reverse complement strand
GTAATATTCAAACTCTTCTGATGCAGAATCAAAATCCCCTTTAAGAAGTTCACCGGCCTTTTCTGAGCTACCTGCACGGTAATACGCCTCTATCACCGGGAGCATCATAAAATCATAGTTAACCCTATCAACTGGCATCAGCTCCATACACCTGTCCAGTATATCTATTGCTTTGTCAGATTTTTTCTCGCTGGTAAGGGCATTGGCCAGCCGGGCAAACTTAAGCCTTAACCTGAGAGTCCTTATTACCCTTATATTATGGTTACAAAGATGAACGCCGGGTTCATTCATCCTGCCCCAGGTAAACCGGTTCATAAAATTATCATACATCACAGAGGTATTTACCCGGCCATGTTCAAAAAGTTCACCTTCAGTATGTATCGGCACCAGTCTGTAGGCAAATCCCTCGAGTTGAAAATAATCTTCAAGTCCGAGTACATCATCTGTCCCCCCACCTGTGAAATATACCGGCCTTTCCCAGTTGTTTGAAGCAATTATATCAAGTACCATCATCTGATTTTTCCACAGATAATTATTTTCGATGTCAATATTGACTGAAGGAACTATCTCATCTTTCAGTTCCGGGGCCACAGTACCGTTATCAATAACTTTCCCGGCGTCAACATTGATCCCTGTTTTCCTTACAGGTAAATAATCTTTCAACCTGTTGTCAGAAACACGAAGTTTACTCCGACTGCTGTCATCAATAATAAAATCCAGCACCTGCCTGGCATCTATGCGACTTTCAATCCTCTCCCATACAGGAATTTGATCATTTGTGCCGTCAACATGTTTATTCCGTGGTATTGATATTGGAAGCGGCGGTGAATTATTCTTTTTTCTTTTCATCTGCTCTATGTACCAATCGGTATTCAGAAAACCCATTACAACTACTCTGACATCCGTGCGTATGCCTTCAACCTGCTGAACGTACCAAAGCGGGAAGGTGTCATTATCGCCATGAGTGAAAAGAATTGAATCCGGTTCTGTGCTTTGCAGGTAGTTAACAGCAAAGTCACGCACAGTGAACCTGCCTGAACGATCATGATCATCATGGTTTTCGAAGGCCATGAGTCCTGGCACTAAAAGAAGTGTGACAATGACCACGGCCACAACACTGATCTTCCCGGAAATCAATTTCTGAAACCATCGGGTCAGAGCCAGTACGCCCATCCCAATCCAGACTGAAAATGCCATGAAAGAACCTGCATAGGTATAATCCCTTTCTCGAGCCTGTAACGGGTGCTGATTCAGATATATTATTATTGCCAGTCCCATAAAGAAAAACAGAAGGAGAATAGCAATAAAATCTTTATTTGATTTTCTGGCATGGTAAAACATGCCAATCAAACCCAGAAGCAACGGCAATCCATAATAGGTATTTCTTCCCGGATGCCCGGCAATATGAAGGGGCAGGTTGTCCTGTGGTCCCAGTCGCCACTCGTCAATAAAGCGGATCCCGCTCAGCCAGTTGCCATTAAGAATATCTCCAAAGCCCTGCTTGTCATTCTGTCTTCCCACAAAGTTCCACATAAAATATCTCCCATACATATGCCAAACCTGATAACGCAAAAAGAAACTCATGTTTTCTATAAAGGTGGGACGGGTAATAAGGCGGGGTTCTCCGTTGACATCAACCCTTACCCTGCTGCCTTCAATGTTGCCCCAGCGCACATATTCGCGGATATGACCCTGGTTGCTGCTCCACATCCTGGGGAAAAAGCCGGTGAACTCAGGATGGTACTCCGCTTCAAGTCTCGGATTGATACTTATGTAACGGCCGCTCTCCCTGATATATCTCATTCTTCCCTCTTTCAGTCCCTTCAACGGCGCGCTGTAATATTGACCATGCAGGAGCGGACTGGCACCATATTGCTCCCGTCTGAGATAAGAGGTGAGTGCAACTATGTTGTCGGGTGAAGCCTGGTTCATTGGCGGACCGGCACCGGAGCGTATTACAATCAATGCATAAGATGAATACCCGGTTAATACCATTGCCAGCCCAAGAATTATCGTGTTCAGAGCGGGACGGTTATTCTTGTGAGTGTAATACAGTCCGTATACAATCAAAACAACGACAACGGTAATAAAAAGCAGCACCCCGCTATGATAAGGCAGGCCAAGATAATTTACCATGGCAAGTTCAAAAAGGAAAGCCACTCTTAATGTTCCCGGAACAACTAAAAAAAACAACCCGCCCAGGAAAAGAACAGAAATTAGTACCGCATAAAAAAAACCTTCCCGGGTAACCTGGTAAAGTTTAAAATAACACACAAATACTATTGCAGGGATGACAAGCAGGTTAAGCAGATGCACCCCAATGGAAAGTCCAATAAGGTAAGAAATCAGGATAAGCCACCTTGAAGAATATTTATTAACGGCTGCATCTTCCCATTTCAGGATTGACCAGAATACAAGTGCAGTAAAAAATCCACTTGTTGCGTATGTCTCCGCCTCTACTGCTATGAACCATTGGGTATCGGAAAAACAGAAAGCCAGTGAGCCTGTCAGAGCAGATCCAATCAGGGTTAAAGCCTGTACTGGTGTTGGTTCGGAACCAGGTGAAATGATCTTTTTCCCTAAATGAGCAATTATCCAGAACAAAAACATCGCGGTAAAGGATGCTGCCAGGGCAGACATGGCATTCATAAACAGGGCAGCCTGTGAGGGCTCCGCCGCCAGCATGGTGAACAGCCTCCCCATAAGCATAAAAAAAGGTACTCCCGGAGGATGAGGTATCTCCATACCATAAGATGCTGTTATACGCTCACTGCAGTCCCACCAGCTTGCTGTTGGCTCCATCGTTGAAAAATACACGACAGTTGATAAGGCGCAAACCAGCCACCCTACAGTTGTATTGATATTTCTGTAGCTGTACATAGCCGTTTTTTATTAACCTGCCTGTTTTAAAGGACCAATATCAAATGGCAGGTAAAAAGAATATGCAATTGTCAGTAAATAATGATTGAAAAAAAACTTAAATTGCATTTATTTTCAGGTCATATTGCAGTAAAATTCCATCAGGAATAAAAATGTAAAGTCATGCATACCGGGAAATCAGAAACGGAATATCTATGCCTTTGCAAACAGATAATAGAGCAACAGCTTGGCTGGGCACATAGCAGTCAATGGAAACAAAGAGACTTTCTTAACCTGATCTCTCTTCTGGAAAACAGAACTGGAACAGTTCTGAGCCTCTCAACGATCAAAAGGATATGGAAAGCCGGCTACAGGAAGATACCTCATCCTGCAACCCTTGATGCACTTGCCAGGTTTGCAGGTTATAAAGACTGGATGGATTTTAAGGACGAGAACAGGCATAATGTTGATCCTTATTGCGGAAGGAAAGCTGATCGCATCAAAAAGGGCATAGCGAAGTCCCGGAAGCACAGGAAGAGATTATTTCAGATCAAAGTACCCCGGGTAGTTGGATTCTTTCTTTTCCTTATAGTTTTGCCGGTATCTTTATTTCTGCTCTTCAAGACAAACATATTTGATTTAGCATCTTCAAAATCTAAATTTGACCCCGGCAGTATTGAATTCTTTACAAGCACCCCGGTATCGGAAGGTGTTCCCACTACTGTCATTTTTCATTTTGATGTCAGCAATGTTGATGCAGACAGCTTTCTTGTCCAGCAATCATGGAACATGTTAAAAGAGGACAAGATCGAAAAATCAGATAATATGCTGACATCGGTGTATTTCTACCCGGGAGTACACAAGGCCAGGATAATTGCAAATGATAAAATATTGAAGGAGATAAAAGTAAGGATCAACACCGGGGACTGGCTGGCGATGGCAAAGGATAACTTCTCTTATGATATGCCGGTTTATTTCCGCGACATGGATATTATCAATAATGGAAGGTTAAATGTCACATCTGACCACCTTAAATCCGGTAACGTCGAAATAAACCGCCATACAATGGTCAGCTATTACTACACCAGTGATTTTGCAGAACTGGACAGCGGCAATTTTACGCTTGAAACAAGGTTGAAAGCAGACAGCATTTTTAATTATACCTGTCCGCTCATTACAATATGTGTTCTTGGCGACGGCGAAATGAACTATGTTCCATTAACTATTAAAGGTTGCGTAGGTCACTCAGAAATAAAAATAGGCGACACTATCAAAACAGG
Source organism: Bacteroidota bacterium (assembly GCA_003567115.1). Taxonomy (GTDB): domain Bacteria; phylum Bacteroidota; class Bacteroidia; order Bacteroidales; family PUMT01; genus PXAP01. The sequence continues at coordinate 2,276 of PXAP01000091.1, read as the reverse complement.
CTTTAATCATGATATGTCGGCACTGGGTGTTGATGTTTACGATTGGCAGGATATCAGTATAATGGCAAAAAATAACAGGGCATATATCCATCTCAATGACAGGCAGGTATTTGAAATGCCTTTCAACGAAGATATCGGCGAGATTTCAGGCATCAACATCAACTTCACAGGCACCGGATCAGTAGATTTCGTAAGATTATACGATGAGAATAACCTGCTGGTTTATAACGCCAGCTTTGATTAATAAAGCCATTTTGCCCGGCAGAACAATACATGAGTTTTACACCTTTTAAATATCTCAGAAATCAGGATTGCCAACGGTTATGCATGTATCGATCATCAGGGCCTGACCCTAACAGGCCGATGAATAATATTGCAACTCTTTTTTTAACCAATAGGGCAAAAATTTGATATATGGCCAGGTTATTGTCACTGCAATGGCTATTTCGCCTGGATCCTGAACTGCATCACCCTGTCCAGATCCTTCAGAACCTTCTGATTTCGAACTTCAAAAATACAGGGCTTTGATTTTCCCACATTCCTGGTGGCCCGGATCCTTTCCCTGATCTCATCACTGACTGGAACTTCGTAAAGCCGCTCAATATGTTTTTCAGGGATGCAGACGGTCGCCTGCATATAACCTTTCCAGCCCGACATCCAGATTATCGTCCTCTTTTTCATCTTCACCTTGCACAGCCAGGCCTTGCCGTCGTTATAATACCTCCATTCATAATGCAAACCGTTCCGGCTGAAAAGTTCCAGCAACGTAAAATACGCACTATATGACCTTCCGAGCACCCTTTTCAGAACTGCCTCATCAGGGTAAACGGCTTTTTCGGTGAGCTCTATGGTGTTTATTGTTTCCATTAATATTGATTTAAACCTGGCTGATTATTTGACCAGAGTGATGCTTTTCTGCCTGGCATATTCAGTAAAGAACTTATATACCTTAATTCTACGATCCCTGCCCATGAAGTGTAGCAAAACCTTAACAGTCTTATCTTCTTTTCGAACTATTCTGACCGAATCTTTCCTCACAATAATTCTCTCAATATCTGACTCATGCACAACAACTGTTTTAAACCAACCATCCCATTTGATTTTTAAACTGCCATTGATTATTTCGGCTTTTGACCTGGCAGAACCCACTAAAGGGGTAAAGAATAAAATGCCAAAAATCAAAAAAAATACGGCTCTGGCCATATCCATCGCTTTAATGGATCCTATACCTTCCATCATATAAACAATGGCCAGCGCAATAAATAATGCGCCCAGCACCCTCCTGAATATAAACTGTCCCCGTTGTTCAATAATCAGATTTTCCATAGTTGCAGGTTATTGTATAAGAAAAGCGTAAATTTTTAGCGCATCTATCCAAACCGGTTATCTGACTTCCGGCCCTTGATGGTTTTACTCTTTTTCTCAAGCCAGCCGGTACGGACCTTCTCATATGCAATTATCAGGTCCATGGTGAATAAGCCACAAAAGGCCTGCCGTTACATTTGTACAGCAACTGAATAAGATGGCGACCAAAACCTGAACAGACAAACTTAAAAACGATATGCGAAACAACAGCATACCGGTCAGGCGTTCAGCTGCATCTATTTGCAGGGCTGTCCGGAATACCGCCCACCTGCTGCCCCTCTGTGATTCCTAATTTTCAGGACTGAAAAGCCCTCAACCCAAAAAAGGCAATCTTACCTTAACTCCAAATGACCCCCTTGCTCATCATCAAACCACTTGATTTCTATTTCCAGACTGTGCTGCACTCCCTTTGCTCCTTTGTCTTCATCCTCTACCTGTACTTCGAGTATTAATTGTTGCGGGAATTGCAATGTAAACTCTTCAGTGCCCTGACTTAATACAACTTTCCCATTCGATATTTTATCAGCAAGCTGATGAAGGAAATTGCTTACATCTGCTCTGTTTTTCCGTTCCTCGCTTTTAAATAATCTTGTTTCTCTTCCCATAACTCTGTTTTTACAATTGTCAACAATATTAAATGCTTTTCACTTCTATTTTACCACACAACCCGGCTTCATAACTGTGGCGTCAGTGACCCGGACTTGTCAGCTAAAGCGAATGGTCATGCCTGTGTATAGTGCCAGGATAACAGGCTTCGACAGCCGGAAAAAAACCCCTGAAAAATAGGCAGGCAATTTTAAAATGGATCATGAATTTGACAAAATACTATAAAAACCTGAACTTGCCAATACAAAAGATAGCCAAAATAACCAGGGCTATAAAAATTTAAGTAAAAAATTCAGTAAAAAATT
>PXAP01000243.1 GCA_003567115.1 Bacteroidota bacterium | reverse complement strand
CGTATTATCAGCATCTGATAGCAGTACCCCGTGCCTGGACCAGGGGGACAGACAGTCTTGTCGTTACCAGTCCCGTACTGGTCGATATACAGGATGAAAGCGATTTCGAAAGATATGAGGGAACTCTTAATGGAAAGGTGATAGTCGCACCGGTCAGATCGGAGCCCCAGCTCTCCTTTCAGCCCCTTGCATCAAGATGGGAAGATGAAGAGCTGGAGCAGCTTGAACAATACCCCGAGATAAGGTCTCCCGCTTACGGAGAGATAAGGAGACAGCCGACGGACTGGTTTGCACAGCGTGTACTTAATCAGAAGATAGTGCAGTTTTTTGAGGATGAGGGAGTGGTGGCCATGCTGAATCCTTCAGGAACCTACGGGGCAGTGAGGTCTCATGGTTCGGGTTATAATATAGCTGATGAACCCGGTCTGCCCCTTGTGGATATGACCTTTGAACATTACGGCCGTATCGTCAGGCTGCTTGAAGCAGATATTGATGTTGAGCTTGAGCTTGATATTCGTAACAGGTTTATATACGATGATCTGATGGGATATAATGTTATTGCCGAAATACCGGGAACGGACCGTCAGTTAAGGGATGAGGTTGTAATGATCGGAGCTCATCTGGATTCCTGGCACGGAGGAACAGGGGGTAATGACAACGGTGCCGGAGTTGTTGTTATGATGGAGGTTATGAGGATATTAAAAGAACTTGGTACAGAACCAAGGCGTACCATCCGTATTGCTTTATGGGGAGCAGAGGAGCAGGGACTGCACGGTTCAAGAAATTATGTGCGGGAACATTTCTATGATCCTGCTGATGGCGGCAAAAAAGACGCTTATGACGAATTATCGGTCTATTATAATGTTGATAACGGTTCGGGCAGGATAAGGGGTATTTACCTGCAGGATAACGATGCATTGCGTCCCATATTTGAGGCCTGGTTTGAGCCTCTTGAGGACCTGGGAGTAAGCACGGTAACGCTGCGCGGGACAGGCAGCACCGATCATGTAGCTTTTGATGCCGTGGGTTTGCCCGGATTCCAGTTTATCCAGGACAGGCTCGATTATGGCCGTGGTTACCACACCAACATGGACACTTTTGAGCGTATGCAGCTGGGGGACATGATGCAGGCGGCCACCGTTGTGGCCGTACTGGTTTATCATACGGCTATGAGGGATGAAATGCTTCCGCGGAAGCATTTTGACCGGTAATCCGCTCAATCCAGCTCGCTAAGTTCGAGCCACCGGTCTGATTTTTTATCGAGTTTAGCTGAGATTTCGGCATACTCCCGGGAGTATGCCTGCAGTTGTTCTGCAGTAAGGTTGCCACTGGAAAGGGCCTCTTCCAGAACTGTTTTTCTTTTTTCCAGTCTTTCTATATCCTTTTCAAGTTGTTTAAGCTCCCTTTTTTCATTGAAGCTGAGCTTACGCTTTTTGCCGGTTACCGGTTTCTTACCCTGTTTTTTTCCGGTTGCGGCATCTTTTGGCTTCTGTTTACCCCTTACGGGGGAATGGCGGGCAGGTCGCTGATCCCGGGTTTTCTGCCCGGCCATTTTTATTATATGCTCCCTGTAATGTGTATAGTTGCCCGGAAAATCACGGATTACACCATTTCCTTCAAAAACAAAAATATGGTCTGATATCTTATCGAGGAAAAACCTGTCGTGCGACACCACCAGCAGGCAGATGCCTGCTGTGGTAAGATAGTTTTCGAGAATATTCAGGGTTTCAATGTCAAGATCATTGGTAGGCTCGTCAAGTATCAGGAAATTGGGATTACCCATCAGCACGGTTAACAGGTAAAGCCTTCTTTTTTCACCTCCGCTGAGTTTTTCAATGTAATCATGCTGCTTTTGCGGCGGAAAAAGGAAGTGGCTGAGGAATTGTGAGGAGGTGAGGGTTGATCCGTCACTCATTTTTACCACTTCGGCAATGTCTCTAACCGCGTCAATTACCTTTTGCTTCTGGTCAAAGCTTATCCCCTCCTGGCGGAAATAGCCGAAACGGACTGTCTCTCCGGTATCGATATTTCCCGAATCGGGTTTCAGAGAACCTGTTACAAGATTGAGAAAAGTTGATTTCCCGGTTCCGTTTTTACCTATAATCCCTATCTTTTCAAACCGGCTGAAGGTGTAGGAGAAATCATTAATCACCTTTTCCTCTCCGAAACTTTTACTTATATGATGGAGCTCGAGTATCTTGCTGCCAAGGCGCCTGGTACCGGCCTTTATCTTTATGTTTTCCGCACGATGTGTTCCCTCAGCTTTGTTTTTCAGATCATAGAAGTCGCCAATGCGCGATTTTGATTTCCCGGTCCGGGCCTTCGGGGTGCTTCTCATCCACTCCAGCTCCCTCCTGAGCAGGTTCCGTGCCCTGTCCGTCGCCGCCTGAATGTTCTCAAGCCGTTCTGAGCGTTTTTCAAGGTAATATGAATAATTTCCGGAATATCTGTAGATAGTGTTATTATCCAGTTCGATTATCAGGTTGCATACCCTGTCCAGAAAATACCTGTCGTGGGTTACCATCATAAGGGTCATGCCCGTTCTTTTCAGGTAATTTTCAAGCCACTCGGTCATGTCCAGGTCCAGGTGGTTGGTCGGTTCATCCAGGATCAGCAATTCGGGCTCTTCTATCAGTACACCTGCCAGTGCTACCCGCTTGCGCTGTCCACCGGAAAGCTGTCCGATATGTTTATCAAATTCAGTGATGTTCAGTTCTGTGAGGATTTGCTTTGCCATTGTTTCCCTGTCCCAGGCCTGCAAAGCGTCCATGCGGAAGGTCAGTCTATCTATGAGCATTTTATCACCAAGGTTTATCGCTTCTTCATACTCACGAATGGTTTTTACAACCTCTCCTGATGATGAAAACACCTGGTCAATTACAGTGAGGTTATCATCAAGGACGGGATCCTGCTCAAGATAACCTGTTTTCAGGTCCCTTCTTGCTGTCACCTTACCGCTGTCGGGTGTGTCTTTCCCCGAAAGGATATTAAGAAGAGTGGTCTTTCCCTCACCGTTTCTTGCTATCAGGGCTACCTTATCGTCCTTGTTAATGACAAGGGAGATGCCTGTGAATATCGATAGACTGCCGTATGATTTGCTGATGTTGTCTGCCTGGAGCAAGGGAGTCATAAGTGGTGCTGTTTAGGTTGCAAAAGTAATCAATAAAAAAGGTTTTATCTTTACGCCTGGTAATCATTCAGCCAGATTGACGCGGAAATAAGATCATTTATCTAAACAGGCGGATAAATAAATTTCAACCATACAGATGAGGGTAAAAGAGAGATTTCAAAAGGTGCTTGACTATTTTCAAAGGGAGCAACCGGCTCCCGAAACGGAGCTGATGTATGCCAATCCCTATGAACTGGTGGTTGCTGTGATTTTGTCGGCCCAATGCACCGATAAAAGGGTTAATATGATAACCCCGTTGTTTTTCAGCAGGTTTCCCGACGCTTATTCGCTTGCTGATGCCGGAACCGGGGAGGTGTATGAGGTCATAAAAAGCTGTTCCTACCCAAATAACAAGTCAAAACACCTGGTCGGAATGGCCAGAATGCTTACGGGCAAGTTTGGCGGCAAGGTACCCGCTGATGTTGATCAGCTGCAGAAGCTGCCGGGGGTGGGCCGCAAGACGGCCAACGTAATAGCCTCGGTTGTTTACAATATGCCTGCCCTGGCGGTTGACACCCATGTTCACCGTGTTTCGGCCCGGATAGGTCTTACCCGGAATGCCGGGACGCCATTGCAGACCGAGATGCAGCTGGTAAAAAATATCCCGGAGGAGCTTATTTCCCGGGCCCACCACTGGCTGATCCTGCACGGACGTTATGTATGCATTGCCCGGAAACCAAAATGCGGTGAATGCGGGATCAGGGATCTGTGTAAATTTTATGCCGGTAAACAAAAAGCTGAATAATACCGGCCGGAAAAAATTCTTTAAAAAATTTAATTGAGCTTAAAAATCCGCGTCTTCGGGTGCGGTAATGTCCTGGCGGGACCTTGCCCGAAAGGCATGTGCGATTTAAAAAATTCGTGGTGCGAAGCAAAAACAGAGGTTAAAGCCACCATCCTTTGGTGATGGATGGTCCGATTTTAGCGAATTTTTTACTTCAAAAAGCAACTCCTCAGGGAGTTTTCACGTTAAACCTGAATATTATCCGGATATAATTTTTTGTATGCCCTGGCTTATGGATATATTGACATAATATTTATCATTTTCCAATAAAATGACCTGAAGGATGAAAAGGATATTGTACACAGCTTTACTTGCCACAGTTGGATTTCTGTTTATCTCCCCTGCGCTTGCCCATGATGATTTACCTCCGCTGAACAGAAAAGTGATCGGGTATGTTGAATCGGTCATAGGGGAGCAGGTTGACAGGGGGGAGTGCTGGGATCTTGCTTACCAGGCACTTACTCGAATTGATGCAAAATGGGACATGCAGTATATATACGGACGAGAGGTAAATCCTGAAAAGGATGAAATATTCCCCGGCGATATAATCCAGTTCCGTGATGTTAAGATCCGATACCGCGAAGGGAATAAAATATACACCGAAACCATGGGGCATCATACAGCTATTGTATACAGGGTTAAGGGTAACGGCGTTTTTGAACTTGCACATCAGAACACCGGCTTCTCAGGCCGCAGGGTGGGACTGAGTAACCTGGACCTTGAAACTGTTGTATCCGGAAAGATGTGGTTTTACCGGCCGGAGAGGTAATGCATAAATCCTGCAATAACTGCCGTAATTATCCGTTTTGGCTAAATAAGATAAAATTAATTATATTTGCAGCCTCAACAGACTCCGTAGCTTAACTGAATAGAGCACCTGACTACGGATCAGGAGGTTGGGGGTTTGAGTCCCTCCGGGGTCGCTTGATAATGAACCACTTGCAGAATCATATTGCAGGTGGTTTTTCTTCTGAATACATGTTTGAACATACAGGTATCCGGGTATGGATTGTTTTTGCCGGTTGTACGTCGAAAACCCGGCAGGTTCCGGGGAATAAAAAAAGCCCCGGACATTCATAATTCAGGGCACTAAGAAAAAAGTTGCTTTCATTACCCCGGCATTTAATTTTCATTCAAAAATGAATTGAGTATTCTGATAGCTTCAATCAGATCCTGCTCGTCCCTTAAACGTCTGAGGCTTTTGTCACGAAACAGCCTGCGTATTTCACTTCTGTTTTCCGGAAACAGATTAAGTATGTTCCGGCGGCTTATTCTGCGAATTACCTCGGTTGTACCGTCAGGAAGTATAAATACATACAGGTGGCTCGGTTTTATTATCATACCACCCTGTTTTACGTCGCCAGCCCAGTATTCACCGAGCCCTGTATCAATAATGCGACGGTATGAATAGAGTGAGACATCACCTTCGTAAAGCAGTTCGCCAAAAATCTCATCCTTACCAATCATTATTGGCGCGTTTACCTCTATTCTGCGGAAATTTAGCGGTTTATCCCGCCGGGGCAAATTAAGCCGGAACTCCTTTACCATGTGCTTGTCTACCTGTATCTGCTGGTAATCTCCTTCAAACAGCCAGAACAGTTCATCCATATATGCATTGTACCTCAGTAATTTACCATTAACAACAATTCCGTTACCAAGGACGACATCTCCTGAAAGCCATTCTTCAGTCGGGTAATGCTGGTCGCCTATGGGCTGGCGTAATGGCAGGTTCACCTTGCCTGAAAGCCCCTGTTCAAAATATTTATCAGGAATATTAAGGTTTGTTACGGGTTGCTGCACGTTGTTTCCGGGGTAAAGTATTTCTTCAGGTTCTGTTTTGTGACTGATTGTTTTATTTGCTTCAGATTCTTCTGGCCTTGGGAAATCAACGGTTGTCTCTTTTTCTTCTAACTTGTCATCTATTATGATGGAAAATTTTTCCGAGATAATCTTTCCGTCATCTGTATATCCGGCAGCCCTGATTATGAACTCTCCTTTCAGATCGCCTGAAAAAAATTCTATAAGTTTACTGCTGTCATTGTTTTCAACTGTTATTTCGGGGTCCCAGAAAAGGAGCTGCCTGAAATCGGGTCTCGGGCTTATTATAATATCCTTTTCATAATCCGGTGGGTTATAAAGGGAGCGGACTGCACCGGGATGATTTTCAAATGTAACCGATGGATCTGAAAGCTTCAGATTCCTGTATTCCTGGTTGGTGCTGAAAATGGCCACAATACCGGGAAACATAATATCACCATGACGCCAGTTGTGATTATGCAGTTCCAGGGTTTGCATGTCATCTGAATCGAGGTGCATGATCCGGTTAATATCATCGGTGTAGATGCCGTCAAGAAAATATACTGGTGGCAATATCTCAGTGTAGGGGCCCCTGAATTCAAGCATCATTCTTGAGTTATATTGACCGTCCCGATACCGGACCATTAAAACCGGCAGTAATTCCCGGGCTATTTCATGCATATTTTCCAGG
>PXAP01000162.1 GCA_003567115.1 Bacteroidota bacterium | reverse complement strand
CTGCATTACTGTATATGCGGACCGTATTGATGAAGTTTATTCAAATCAGTGGTTAACCTTCCTGAAGTTCTGCCACCACCTTTCGGGCACCTCCTGGTGGCAGGCCCGCTGGTAATCCTCGTATGAGCAGGCGACCATAAGGCTTTTGGGCAGTTTTGACGACGGCACCTCCATCCACCACCGGTCGCTTTTGTTGCTTTTATAAAATACTATTTCGCTGCCGGTATCTGTAAGGTTGACAATGAATTTGGTGCATTCCCGGGAAGGATTGAAAGGATATTCACTTTTTCTCTTATAGTAGCCATCAATGAAATACCATGCAATCTGAGCCGCCTGGTGGGCGGTCTGGTATCTCCGGTCGTATCTGCCGTACCAGTCGAACAGCGCCAGACTGGTGAGCCTTTCGCTTTGACCTCCGTACCAGGCAAGCTGACACACCTCTTCGCCGGGGAAGCCGTTTGGAGATGGAAAAAGGACAGCCGGAGCGTCGGATTGACGTATGGATGACATACTGATCATCAGAAGGTCGGTGTCGCGCAATACCGGCTCCATCTCTTTCAGGTTCTCCCTGACCATTCCCAGTCTGAAACTGTCGAACAAAAGATCCTCCAGCAGTCTTGTCTCTTCCCTGTCTGTAAAACAGGACTGGTATCCAATGTTGCTGTAGTTAAAAAGGTGTTTGGACCTGGAGGAAATGATCCTGCTTAGATATGACTGATCTGCGGCTTCTGTTTCGGGATAATGCCGGCTGCCCATTCCCGGACGGCTGTCCACTGCGGTCAGGTTGATGGTTCTTTTATTGGCTTCATATGCCCTGAACATGGCCAGGGTAAGATCCTTGCTGCCTCCCAGAATCAGAGGAACAGTGTTTTTACCGAGCAGTTCGGACATTACATCACGCAATGCTGCAAGGCTGTCATCAATACTCCTGCCTGTTTTGAGATTGCCGAGATCGGCAATTTTCATTTTTTTATCTGCCGGCGACAGTTCATAAAGGGCTTTCCTCGCCTGGCTGGCAGCACTGGTGCAATTTTCTTTATGTACATTGCGGTATTCGGAAATACCTATAATAGCTATATCGGCCTTTTCCCAGAGGGGGAATTTACCTCCCGGCAAATATTTTTGCACCCGGGTACCAAAAGCTTTTTGTTTACCCGGCAGGCAGTTATTTTCAACCGGTACCTGCTCGAAATAGTCGTTCATCTTCATGGCAGGGCTATTTTTTTGTCCGGGTTTTACTTCCGGAAGATTTTCCCTTTCCGCGCTTTTTCTGCTGGTTTTCGATTATTTCCAGGCAATCTTCGCTGTCCAGTTTCGACGGGTCAATATCTTTGGGTATTTTGTAGTTCTTTTTTTTATAGGAAATATATGGTCCCCATCTGCCTTTAAGAACAGACAGACCTTCGGGCTTGTCGAATACCCTGACTATTTTTTCCCTCTCTGTTTTTCTTTTCTCCTCTATCAGTTCTATGGCACGGTCCAGCTCAATAGTATACGGGCTGTCAATATCTTTTTTCAATGAAACAAACTTGTTGTCATGACGAATATATGGTCCAAAACGTCCTATCCCTGCATATACATCCTTATTTTCATATTCTCCTATTTTCCTTGGCAGGATAAACAGATCAAGCGCCTCTTTAAGAGTTATGGTTTCAAGGCGCTGATCCTTGCGCAATGCGGCAAACCTTGGTTTTTCCTCCGAGTCTGAATCACCTATCTGTGCCATCGGCCCGAAACGGCCTATTTTTACATATACGTTTTTGCCTCTTTCCGGATCAACTCCAAGCAGTCTCTCCCCCTTTCTCTTTTGGGATGTCTCCAGGGTCTCTTCCACCTTTTTGTGAAAGGGGGTGTAGAATTTGTCAATCATTTCGGGCCAGGAAAGCTTCCCTTCTGCAATATCGTCGAACTCCTTCTCCACGCTGGCTGTAAAATTATAATCCAGTATATCATTGAAATGAGTCATAAGGAAATCATTTACCACCATGGCTATATCGTTGGGAACAAGTTTTGATTTTTCCTTGCCGGCGATTTCAGTTTGGATATTTTCTGTTACATTGTTGCTGCTGTCAAGTTCAATAACAGTGTATTTACGTTCTTTGCCAGGCCTGTCCTCCCTGGCCACGTACCCGCGGTTCTGAATATTGGAAATTGTGGGGGCATAGGTTGAAGGCCGGCCTATGCCCAGCTCTTCCAGTTTTTTGACCAGGCTGGCTTCGGTGTATCGTGGAGGATGCTGAGTAAAACGTTCGGTGGCGTTTATTTTCAGTGCCCGGGGATGGTCTCCTTTCTGCATGGGCGGCAGCAGACCTTTTCCGTTCTCTTCCTGATCTTCATCGGCCCATTCTGTATATACTTTGAGAAATCCGTCAAATTTCAGCACTTCGCCGCTGGCAATAAAGTTCTCTTCTGCATTTGATATGCTGATGGTTACGTTTGTTTTTTCCATGAGGGCATCACTCATTTGTGATGCAATGGTACGTTTGCGGATAAGCTCATAGAGCCGCTGTTCGTCTGAATTACTTCCCTCGTTTTTATTGCCGGGATAGGTGGGGCGGATAGCTTCGTGAGCTTCCTGTGCTCCTCTGGATTTGGTTTTATATTTGCGGATTTTGACATATTTATCTCCGAATTCAGATTTTATGATACCGGCAGCAGCTGCCAGTGCAGAATCGGAAAGGTTGAGTGAATCGGTCCTCATATATGTGATCTTTCCTGATTCGTAAAGCCTCTGGGCGAGTGACATGGTCCGTGCTACTGAAAATCCCAGTTTTCTGCCGGCCTCCTGCTGGAGAGTTGAGGTTGTAAAAGGTGCCGGGGGGGATTTTTTTGATGGTTTGGTGTTTATTCCGGTAATTGTGTAAACCGCTCCGGAGCATTTTTTAAGAAATTCAAGGGCCTTGTCAGCGGTTGGGAAGCGTTTGGGGAGTTCTGCCTTGAATTCCGACCTTTTGTTATTGTCATTTTCTGTTTCAAAAAAAGCTGTTACCCGGAAGCTGGACGAGCTTTTAAAAGAAAGGATTTCTCTTTCGCGTTCAACCAGGAGACGGACAGCAACTGACTGAACCCTTCCGGCAGAAAGAGAAGGTTTTACCTTTTTCCATAGCACCGGTGAAAGCTCAAACCCGACAAGGCGGTCGAGCACCCTGCGTGCCTGTTGTGCGTCCACAAGCTCCGTATTGACATGTCTTGGATTGGCTATAGCTTTCATTATGGCCTCTTTGGTGATCTCGTGGAAAACGATCCGTTTGGCTTTTTCAGACTTCAGGTCAAGTACCTCAAAAAGATGCCAGGCTATGGCTTCTCCCTCCCTGTCCTCATCGGTGGCCAGCCATACTGTATCTGCTTTTTTGGCGCTCTTGTCAAGATCCTCAACTACCTTCTTTTTGTCGTCGGGAATAATGTAACGGGGTTTGTATCCGTTTTCTATATCGATGCCGAAATTTTTTTTGGAAAGATCTCTTATGTGACCGAAACTGGATTTAACGGTAAAATCTTTTCCGAGAAATTTCTCTATGGTTTTTGCTTTTGCAGGTGATTCAACTATAACCAGATTGACAGCCATTTTGTTACGTTTAGGGAAACAGCTTAAAAATGCACAAAGTAAAGAATTTGGCTTTGTAAAGACAAAATTTTAATAAATATTATTTACTATTTTTGCCGGTGTTTTGGTACGATAGTTGTCAAATATTTCATCAGACTTATATTCTGATATCTGTAAAACAATGGTTTAACTTAAGGAGTCAAATATTTTTGATAATTATAAAGGATGGAGAAATCCTCATCAACTAAAGTTCACAAAAGGTGATGTACATACCATGAGGATTCTATAAGGAAAAAGAACTGAATATTAGATTATATGCAAAATATAATTCATTGATCTTTAAATTGATTTATCTGGTTTTTACGTATGAAAGAAAAAAATAAAACAGGTAAGAAATACAGAATCTACCTGGCTGTTTTATGGAGCCTGTTCCTGTTGCCGCTTACAGTGCTGATTTTGATTTTCAGCCTTATTTTCACCGGCAGGATGGGTTTCATGCCCGGTTTTGAGGATCTGGAGAATCCCCAGAACAACCTTGCTTCCCAGGTTTATTCAGCCGACGGGGAAATGATGGGGCACTTTTACCTGCAGAACCGTACTTATGTTGATTTTTATCAGCTCTCGGATAATATTGTTAATGCTCTTCTGGCAACCGAGGATATACGTTTCCGCAGGCATGCCGGTATCGATGCACGGGGCCTGGCCCGGGTATTCGTAAAATCAATTCTACTGGGCCGGGATGCAGGAGGAGGGAGCACCATAACACAGCAGCTTGCCAAAAACCTTTTTCCCCGTGATACCACCTCCTACCGCTTCGGCATCAGCAGGAATATAAACCTTGGAATTAACAAGTTCAAGGAGTGGGTTACTGCAGTGAGGCTTGAGAAGAACTACACCAAGGATGAGATAATAGTGATGTACCTCAATACGGTAGATTTCGGAAGCCACTCATACGGAGTAAAAACCGCATCAAGGACATTCTTCAATACCACACCCGATTCTCTTAAGATTGAGGAGGCTGCCCTGCTGGTGTGGATTTTGCAGGCTCCCTCCTGGTACAGTCCGGTGAGAAACCCTGACAGGGCTGTTTCAAGAAGGAACGTGGTGCTGGGGCAGCTGAACAGGTATGATTTTATCTCCGACCGCGACTATGATTCGCTGGCAGCTCTGCCCATAGAGCTTGATTACATGGTTCAGGACCATAATGTGGGACTGGCACGGCATTTCCGCGAGCATCTGAGGACTACCCTCACGGCAAGGGAACCACAGAGGCAGAACTACCTTTTTTATGAAAGATTCAGGGAGGATTCGCTGGAATGGGCCACCAATCCACTTTACGGATGGTGCAACAAGAATTTTAAACCGGATGGATCAACCTATAACCTTTACCGTGACGGACTCAGGATATATACTACCATAGATTCACGTATGCAGCAATATGCCGAGGATGCGGTAAATGAGCATCTGGGAAACGATTTGCAGGAGGATTTCGAGAAAGTTATCAGTACCTACCGGCACAGCCCCTTTTCAGATGACCTGACGGCCGAGCAGGTTGAACTTAATATGGACAGGACAATGAGGCGCTCCGAACGTTACCAGAGGCTTAGCTGGGAAGGGGCACCCAGGGATTCCATAAATGAGATATTCAACACTCCCGTTTCCATGAGTGTTTTCTCCTGGGAGGGAGAGATCGATACTGTAATGACGCCAATGGACTCGATATGGTATTACAAAAAATTTCTGCGTTCGGGCTTTATGGCCATGGAGCCGTCAAGCGGGAATGTTAAGGCCTATGTCGGCGGACCCGATTTCAAACATTTCAAATTCGATCATGTCAGGCGGGGCAGGAACCAGGTGGGTTCGGTTTTCAAACCGTTCCTTTACACCCTTGCCATGCAGGAGGGCTTTTCACCATGTGATATGGCACCCAATGTGCCGCAATCCTTTGAGGTGAATGATTCGGTATGGACTCCCAAAAATGCCGGCCCGACCGATTATGACGGACGGATGGTGACTCTGAAATGGGGACTGGCAAACTCGGTTAACAATATTTCTGCCTGGCTGATGAAACAATTCAATCCGCCGGCAGTTATTGAGGTGGTCAGGAAAATGGGCATACAAAGCCATATTGATCCTGTGCTCTCTGTCTTCATGGGGACATCCGACATTACCCTTTACGAGCTGGTAAGTGCTTTTGCCACCTATGCAAATAAGGGGGTTCATAATGTTCCGTTGATGGTGACAAGGATAGAGGACCGTCACGGTAATGTTCTTGCCGAATTCAGTCCCCGAATGGAGGAGGCCATCTCAGAGGAGGCAGCCTACCTTATGATAAACCTTCTTGAAGCTGTTGTCAATGAAGGGACGGGACGCCGGATGAGGCATACCTACGGTTTCACCGGGCAGATGGGTGGAAAGACCGGGACCACCCAGGGATTTTCAGATGGCTGGTTTATAGGACTGATTCCCCGGCTGGTTGGAGGAGCGTGGACCGGCGGGGATGACAGGGGTGTAAGATTCAATAATATAGCCCAGGGACAGGGAGCCAATATGGCATTGCCCGTCTGGGCTCTCTTCCTGGAAAAGGTCTATGAGGATGAATCACTGGATATAACCGGGGAAGATGAGTTTGAGAGGCCTGCCGGGTTTAATGTAAATCTTGATTGTGACGGGATATTCAGTCCGGCGCCGGCAAGGCAGTATGATGTCTTCAATTATTAAAAAAGCATCCGGAACAGTTGTTCAACTTTTCCTGCATGTAATATCTCTATTTTATGGGGTTTTTTAAGCCCCTCTTTTTTATTGAATGATGAGATAACAATTTTCTGAAAGCCCATTTTTTCTGCCTCTGCGATTCTCTGCTCCAGTCTCCCGACAGGCCTTATCTCTCCCGAAAGGCCGACTTCACCGGCAAAGCATATATCCTGTGCCACCG
>PXAP01000130.1 GCA_003567115.1 Bacteroidota bacterium | reverse complement strand
AGCTTGATGAAAAAACAGAAAAGATCCGGAAAGAACTGATGATCACTTAAGATAAATAAAAAATTAGCTGATTCCGGACTGCATGCCAATAACGGAGAATATCCTCAGAGAACTATTTATTAAGCAATGCTGCCGGATATTTTAATACTGAGTTGAGACCACCCTATAAACTATTTTTGGGTAAAAATTAGTAAAATCAAATTTTCAAACCGTTGTTTATCAATGCATTTTATATTTGAATTTTTATAAAAAATCATCATTTTTGATTTTTTAAAGCAGACTCAATATTTAACCATAAATTTTGATTTTATGAAGAGTTACAGAAAAGAGATTTGGTTTGAGACCAAAAGCCGCAGGGAGCTTATAAATATAACTCCTGATATTGAGAAATGCCTGTCCGAGAGCGGTATCAGGGAAGGATTGATATTATGCAATGCAATGCATATTACCAGCAGTGTTTTTATTAACGATGATGAATCCGGTCTGCATCACGACTTTGAGGTATGGCTGGAGAAGCTTGCACCCGAGCATCCTCATTCCCAGTATAAGCACAACAGCTATGAAGATAATGCAGATGCACATTTAAAGAGGACCATTATGGGCAGGGAGGTGGTGGTTGCCGTAACTGAGGGAAGTATGGATTTCGGTCCCTGGGAGCAGATCTTTTACGGTGAGTTTGACGGGAAAAGACGTAAACGCCTTTTGGTAAAAATTATCGGCGAGTAAGGGTATTTTTTTTTCTATTCAAAAAACCGGTCGCTGAAATTGACCAGAAACAATTTATCTGTAGGTCGGGTGAAAGCAGTGTAGAGCCAGCGCAGGTATTCGGTGTTGATCATCTCATCGGTAATATAGCCCTGGTCGATGAAAACATTTTTCCACTGTCCGCCCTGCGCCTTGTGGCAGGTCACTGCATAGGCAAATTTTACCTGCAGGGCATTGAACCAGGGGTTTGACCTGAGCTGCTCGATTCTCTTCCGCTTACTGGCAATATCTGTATAATCCTCCATCACGGAGTCAAAAAAAATTTTGTTCTGGTCGCTTGTCATCGAGGCTGTCTCCGAGCAGATGGTATCCATAAGCAGCTTTACCTCTATCTCCATGTTTCTGTAATCGATGAATCTGACCAGCACATCGGCAAACCTGAACCCGTACATCTCCTGGTAACGCCTTACACGTCGAACCTCCATGATATCACCGTTAGCTATAAAGTCGCTTGTTTCATTTTCGGGCAGCCAGAAGTAGTTGTTTTTGACCACCATGAGCAGATCGCCGGCTGACAGCTCCTCATCCCTGAAAAGGATGCTCTCCCTTATCCCCTTGTTAAACTGATTGGCCTTTTTGTTGGAGCGGGTTACCACGATGGTCTCTTCCATGCCGCATTTATCATAAGACCCGCTTATTTTTTCAATAAGCTCGGTTCCGTTTACCCTTTCGATATCGGTGAAATCATCAAGCAGAATATGGGGGAGGGAGGTGGTTGTTCCCTCGATATCATGGCGAATACCACTTGCATTGAACAGTATGCCCGAATCTTCGGTTTGGCGCAGAATTTCACCCAGAAACACCTCTGTGACATTGAAGCCGAAACCTTTCAGGTAGCCGTTGTCGAGAGCCGGACTGATATCTATGCCCACGGGCGGCAGCTGGGCGGTATCGCCAACAATAACCAGTCTGCAGTTCCTGTCGTTGTCCACATAGCTTATCAGGTCGTCAAGGAGTCTCCCGCTTCCGAAAATACTTGAGTCTGAGGAGCGGTTGGAGATCATTGACGCCTCGTCAACGATAAACAGGGTATTTTTGTGCAGGTTCCTGTCCAGTACAAACCTGCCCATACCGTCGGTTGATGATTTCTGGCGGTAGATCTTTTTATGTATGGTAAAAGCGTTATGGTTGCAGTAGGATGCCAGCACCCTGGCTGCTCTTCCGGTTGGAGCCAGGAGTACCACATCGTTTTTCAATATCTGCATGGTTTTTACCAGTGCTCCGAGGATTGATGTTTTTCCGGTGCCCGCAAAACCTTTTACCAGCAATATCTCTTTACCCATGCCGCCTGTAAGGAAGCCGGGTATAATTTCTATCATCCTTTTCTGGCTTACTGTAGGCTGATAATTAAGCTGCCGGGTTAAAATGTTGATTATATGGTTTTTTAACATTTTAAGGAATTATCCGTAATTTTAATGTATACAAATATTTTTTTTATACATTTGCGAACAAACATAAAACTAATATCTTGCAAAAGAAAAGGAATACTAATACACACCACAGAGATTACAAAAGTATAATATTAACACATTAAAAAATACATGTAATCCGTTACTAATAAATAAACAGAACAATTAAATTATTAAGCCCTCATATAAGGAACACCCGAAAAATTACATATTTTATATCTGAGGGTATCACGGGTTATAGAAAATAATTTAAGGGTTATATTTAAGGTTTATACGGAGAAAACATATTTTGTAATATTATTGATTAAAAAAATTTCAGAATAATGAAAACAGTAATTCAGGTTCTCCTTTCAGTTGCAATTCTTGTATTGGGATATTTGCTGGTTGACAGCATTCATCAGCCTATCAGGTTCAGGCAGGAGCAAAGGGCAAGGTATGACAGAACAATTGAAAGGCTAAAGGATATTCGTGTTTCCCAGCTTGCTTACCGCTCGGTTCATGGCGAATTTACCGGAAGTTTTGACACACTGATAGATTTTATTAAAAATGATTCATTCCCTGTACTCAGGGCAATAGGTTATGAAGATGAAGATGAAGAAGTTGCTTCGGAGGAGATTATACGTGAAACCATTATGGTTAGCGTCAGGGACTCTCTTTTCGCCGAGGATTATCCAATAGACTCTCTCAGGTATGTTCCCTATACAGGCGGGAGGGAGGAATTTTTCCTTGGCGCCAGCGAGGTTATGACCGGTTCGGGGCTTGCGGTTAAGGTTTTCGAAGCACATGTTCATAATGATGTTTTGCTGAGCGGGCTGGACAGGCAATTGATTATCAATATGAATGATGAGCGTATCAGAAGGGATCAGTTTCCGGGGCTTCGTGTGGGTTCACTGACCGAGACTACCAATAATGCTGGAAACTGGGAATAATAATCCCTACCGGTATGGATATTGTTTTTATAGACGAAACATTCGATCTTAACCAGACAAAAAATTATCATATATCCATTCAGGCAGGCCTGAATGGATATTCTTTTTCGGTCCTGGACCCGTTCAGGAATAAGTATATTCTTCTGAAGCATATTGCCTTCAGGGAAGATCTGACTCCCCTTTTACTCGAAGAAAAGATAGCTGATATACAGGACAATGATGAATTCCTTACCTGCGAATACAAATCAGTACTCTTTTCTTACCAGAGTCCGAAATATACCTTGATTCCCGGTCCGCTGTTCAACAGCGATAAGCTGAGGACCTATTTTGAGTTCAACCATTACCTGGATGACCTTGATGAGATTCATTACAATATGCTCAGGAGTACCGATGCCTGCAATATTTTTGTCGTTCCTGCCGAGCTTTCCGGCATAGTGTCCCGGTCATTCGGCAACGTGAATTTTTTTCATCAGGTTACCCCCATGGTCGAGAACGGACTGGTAAACCGGGGCGGCAAAAGCCCGCAGAAAGTTGCCCTTGTCAACATCTATGGAAATTATGCCGATGTTCTTGTTATAGAGGGAGAGAGACTGTTGCTGTGCAATACTTTTCCCTGGAAAAATGACGATGACCTTGTCTATTTCATACTTTATGTATACGAGCAACTCAAGCTTAAGGGCAGTGAAACCCCGCTTATAATTTCAGGAGAGATGCAGAAAAATTCCAAAGTATACCAGATGCTGAAATCCTATATAAGAAATACGGGATTTGAAAAACGCAACGATTATTTTATTTACAGCTATACATTCAACGATGTGGAATCCCACCGTTTTATCAATCTTTTCAATCTGCGTTTGTGCGTATAATAAGCGGGCTACATAAAGGAAAACGAATTAATCCCGGAAAGAATTTCAGGGCAAGGCCAACAACCGATTTTGCCAGGGAAAACCTCTTCAATATAATCAGCAATTACTTTGAATTTGAAAAGCTTCAGGTGCTTGATCTTTTCAGCGGAACCGGGAGCATATCATATGAGTTTGCTTCTCGGGGATCCCGGGTAGTCGATTCTGTTGAATCCAATTTCAGGTATCATGCATTTATCAAGAAAACTGCAAGGAATCTGAATTTAGATCAGTTAGCGGCCATCAGGGCTGATGCCTTCAATTTTCTGAAGCACGCTCCCCGCCAATATGACCTGATATTTGCCGATCCGCCTTTTGACCTTAAGGAGCCGGAGCAGTTACCTTATATGATTTTCAGCCGGAATCTCCTTAAGCAGGGCGGATGGTTCATCCTTGAGCACGGAAAGGATCATGATTTCTCATCATTTCCACATTTCCGCGAACTAAGGAAATACGGGAGCGTTCATTTCAGCATTTTTCAGGATGTCCGTCCTTAGGCGATGAATTAAAATCACCATTTAAAAAAATTGAACTTTATTATTTGCAGGAATCAAAATATCTTGTATTTTTGCATCACCAAAATTGATCCTCAACCGTGGGACGGAGGAGAGGGTCGCAAGTTCTTAAACACTATATGGTCCGGTAGTTCAGTTGGTTAGAATACGTGCCTGTCACGCACGGGGTCGCGAGTTCGAGTCTCGTCCGGACCGCCAACTACAAAACAAACCCCTTGGTTGCCAAGGGGTTTTTGTGTTATTAGGAGAAAATCCACTAATTTCGTTTAAAAAAAATCTGATGGATTAATTTGACCATCCCAATTGCATAGGATTGACACGTACCGATAATGAGGAACACCCCGAGGAATGGCAGTGCTGTTGAGCAATGGAGATGATGGCAAAAAATTTATAGAAACAGGCTCACCTGGCACAGCATATATTGATATTACCGGGCATATAGATGAAAAGGAAACTACAAACAATGACGGAGGGGTGAGTTTCGCTGCAAAGGCGGATCTGTTTCTGTTTTAGTACCAAAATAAAATTTCATTATATGGAAACCTGGATTTGGATAGGTATTATCATTTGTATTTCACAATCGGCAACAATGTCTGGTCTTAACATCGCACTGTTCAGTCTCAGCAGGCTAAGGCTGGAGGTGGCTGCTGAAAACGGTGATAACTTTGCTCAACGTGTACTGGAACTGCGGCGAGATTCCAATTATACTCTTGCTACCATTCTGTGGGGTAATATAAGTATCAATGTTTTGCTAACATTGCTGGTTGACTCCGTACTGATCGGTGTAACGTCTTTTTTATTCTCCACCTTCGTCATAACTATTATTGGTGAAATTATTCCGCAGGCGTATTTCACCCGTCATGCACTTCGAATTGGTGCAGCACTTGCACCGGTGCTAAATATTTACAAAGTTGTATTTTTCCCCATATCCAAACCAACGGGAATGATACTGGACAGGCTTATAGGTGAAGAAGCCATTCCCTGGTTTTGTGAAGATGAACTGCGTAACGTTCTTAAACATCACGCTCGCGAATCAGAGACTGAATTAAGTTCAGTTGAGGCCGACGGTGCAGTAAATTTTCTTAACCTCGATGATATACTGATAAGCAAGGAAGGAGAAGTAATCGATCCGCTAAGCATACTGGAGCTACCCTTTGATAATGGAAATCCTGTTTTCCCGGAATTCAGGCCCACCACCGACGATAAATTTCTGAAACGTATCGCAGCTTCAGGCAGGAAATGGGTTATTCTGACCGAACCGGAATCAGATCAACCACATATGGTGCTTAATTCCCCGTATTTTCTACGGAATGCACTTTTTAAAGCAGATACCTTCGAGCCATTGGAAGCGTGTCATCAGCCTCTGATTGTAAGGAATCCGGAACGCAGGTTGGGAAGTGTGCTTGGTAAGCTTACTGTTGAAAAAGAGAAGCCCGGTGATGATGTAATTGACAAAGACCTGATACTCTTCTGGACAGATAAAGAAAAGCGCATAATTACAGGTTCGGATGTTCTGGGATATCTTATGCGGCGCATAGTAAAAGTTACATAGAAATTGTCAATGACCAGTATCTTATTGCCAGGATTTTAAAACTCCATGAATAATAATATCATTTGTAGTAGTCCTTTTATGAAAATTGAGTATTTCTTTTGAAAAACGGGTATTTTACATGTGGTGTTATGAAATACAGGTATTGCAAAATATAAATCAAATATGACATTCTTACGTAAAAAGAACTGAATATTGATTATATGTAAAAATATACATGACAATTTATTTTTCTTGAGTTTTATAAAAAACTGAAATTATGAACTTTAACAAAGTAATATTCGCATGAAACCCGCATCAGCTGCAGACAGGGTTTAAGGTCACTGCGATTGATGAATCTGAAGCAATGTTAAGCATGGCTGAAAAGAAAAGAATTAAAAATGTTATTTATATAAAAGCTGATACAGCAGACCTCCCTTTCACCGACCAAAGTT
>PXAP01000039.1 GCA_003567115.1 Bacteroidota bacterium | reverse complement strand
GGAACAGGTCCGATCTCTTTCCATCGTTTCTGAAGAGCAATAAGTTCATCACTGGTTTTTTTCCAGTCTGAGCTATCCTTCAATGCCTCCGCCTGCACACATAGATCCATTTTCTTTTGAAGATTGTCATTCAGATATTCATTATTATGGGCATTAAACTCCCTTTTCCTGGCGAAGAATTTATCGCATACAGTACGAAAGCGCTGATATATTCTGTTATTATCCTTCTTAGGTGCAAAGCCAACGGTTTTCCATGTACGCTGTAAATTGATCATTTCCCTGGTAAGCTTGTCAACCTGCTTAAAATCCTCAAGTGGTATCTCGTTTATGGCTTCTGCTTTTTCGCACAGCAAAGTTTTGGTTTCAAGGTTTTTCTTCTGTGATTCCTTCAACTTGTCGAAATGCTCCTGATGCTTTTTATTGATCTGATGTGTTACCTCCCTGAAACGTTCCCAGATGACATCTTTCTGGTCACGGGGAACCGGCCCGGTTTCCCTCCACTGGTCATGATATCTCTGTAATTGCCGGAAAGCATTTATAATGTTAGGTTCCAGCAGTAGCTCCTCAGCCTTTTCACACAACTTAATTTTTGACTCAAGATTCTTTTTAAGATCAAGATCCCTTAGCTCCTTGTTAATCTTTATATGATCATAAAAGGTCTCTACATAATGGTGATAAGTATTCCAGAGATCTTTAAGGTTGTGCTGGGGAACCATACCTATCTCATGCCATCTCTTTTGCAGCTTTCTGAATTCCTGAAAAGTAAGATTGATGTCTTCATTCCTGTTAACCAACTCTTTGAGGTCTTCTATAACCTTATGTTTTTCTTCCAGGTTAGCCTGCCTGGTATGCTCGATACTTCGGTTATAAGCAGCCTTGGAGTGTCTGTATTTCCGGTACAGTTCCTTGAAGCGGATCTCCCCCTGATCTTCTCCCGGATCAAAAGCCTCAACATCTCCACCCTCCTGCATGAATCTTTTTCGCTTTTGTTCGATTTCGGCTTTATGACGTTTATAAAAGCAGACCTTAATTGCTTCAACCTCATTGCGAATATTATGAACAGACTTATTGTCAATCAATTCTTCAAGTACCTTCAAAAGCCCTTCCTTATCAAGATTCGGATAATCTTCAGACTTAACTTCGGAACTTGTTTTTTCAGTTTCCGCTTTTTCCGAATCTTCAGGTGGGGATTTCCCTGAATCTCCAGATAAGGGTTTTTCCGAATCTTCAGGTTCAGATTCCTCCGAAACTTCTGATCTGGGTTTATCTGAGCTTTCAGGTCCGGTTTCACCTGTACCTTCAGATTTGCTGTCATCAGCCTTATCATTTACGGCATCATCAGATTTCTCCGTCACGGCATCTCCTTCAATCTGCTGCCCGGTATCATCAGATTTCCCTTCATTACCGGCTTTTTTTGCAGAATCAGACTGATTTTGCGTTTTTGCCACGGATATATCAATTTCTTTTTCAGCAGCAGATCCGGCCTTGTCTTCTTTATCAGACCGGACTTCACCGGCCTTATCAGATTCATTTACCTTATTGTCAGCTTGTAAACCGGTATTTCCCGGTGAAGCATCAGGTCCGGACTTTTCATCTCTTTTCTCAGGTTCTCCCTGCATTTTCAGATTCGCTTTATTATCCGTATTTCCGGTATCAATCTCATTATTACCGGATTGCTCCTTATGAGCAGATCGCTTTACATCCTTCGTATCCATACGAGGTCATTTTTCTGGTCTCTCAACTTTCTTCCTACAACAGCTTCAAAAATACGAAAATATATAGTTTACTGTATAATCCTGAAGAAATTTATTACTCAAAACCAATTCAGACTATTGAAATATAACTATTTTACGGTTATAAATATGATTTTATAGTAATTTTGAAAAAAAATATTTATGCGTATAGATATACTGACAGTGCTTCCCGAACTTCTTGAAAGCCCACTCAATCATTCTATACTAAAAAGAGCGGCAGACAAAGGAATAGCATCAATTTACCTGCACAATATACGTGATTACAGCACAGACAGGCACGGCAAGGTTGACGACTATGCCTTCAGCGGTGATGCAGGCATGGTTATGATGGTAGAACCGGTGGACAGGGCTATTGAAAAACTAAAAAAAGAACGCAGCTATGATGAGATAATATATCTGTCGCCCGATGGAGAGAGGTTTCACCAGAAAATGGCAAACAGGCTCTCCACACTTAAAAATATAATTCTTCTGTGCGGACACTACAAAGGACTGGACCAAAGGGTGCGCGACCATCTGATCACAATGGAAATATCTCTTGGTGATTATGTACTGACCGGAGGAGAACTGGCAGCAGCAGTGGTGGCTGACTGTATCGTGAGACTTCTGCCCGGTGCAATTTCCGATGAAACCAGCGCCCTTACCGATTCTTTCCAGGATAACCTTCTGGCACCTCCTGTTTACACCAGACCGGCAAACTATAAAGGCTGGGAAGTTCCGTCAATACTTCTTTCGGGTAACGAAAAAAAAATCAATGACTGGAAAATGCAACAGTCCATCGAAAGAACAAAAAAACTCAGGCCTGAATTACTGGACAAGCATGATGATCATAATAAATAAACAACGGGCAGATATATAAAAGTCCCCAAATAATGGACAATACGGCCCCATAAAGAGTAACTTAAAAAGAAGTTACATAAAAGCTTCCCGTACCGGACAATACAGCCAGATCAAGACCAACTTGAAAAAATGAAATTACATAAGGGAAATAAAAAACAATAGTAAAGGAGAATGAAGCAACGAATATAAATCAAATCAATATCATCAGAAATTATTTAAGTTTTATAAATTGCTTCTGCCAGGCTTTCTTTATATTATTTAAAGCTTTATATACAATGTAATGCGGAGATGCAATATTCATCCTGTAAAAGCCTTCTCCGCCGGGACCAAAAAGCGGGCCGGGATTCATGGCAATTCCGGCATATTCAGTAAAGAACTTACAGAGTTTACTGTCACTCATACCTGTTTCCCTGCAATCCAGCCAGACAAGGTAGGTGCCTTCAGATACAACGTGACGGATCTCCGGCATATCATCCCTGAAAAATCTTAAAACGGTATCACGGTTAACCAGCAGGTAGTCCATTAAAGCCTTAAGCCAGTCCTCTCCGCCTTCATAAGCCGCCTGCAAAGCGATCAGCCCGAATATGTTTCCATAATGTATATGAAGGTTCTCTAACATCTTCTTCATCTTATTGCGCAATTTCCTTTCCGGAATAATCAGAAAAGCCGATGCCATTCCCGCAAGGTTGAATGTTTTACTGGGAGCCATGCAGATTACAAGATTATCACTGCCGGCTCCGCCAAGGGCAGCAGAGATATGGCTGTACCCGGGATAAATAAGATCGCTATGGATCTCATCGGATATCAGTATAACATTATACTTTCTGCATAACCCGGCAACATGCTGTACCTCCTGCATATTCCATACTTTTCCCGGGGGATTATGCGGATTACAGAAAAACATCATCTTAACTCCCTGAGATAACTTCCTCTCCAGATCATCGAAGTCAATGCTGTATTTTCCATTATCCTCTATAAGCTGATTGTTAACAAGAACCCTGTTAT
The DNA here is from genome assembly GCA_003567115.1 of Bacteroidota bacterium. Classification (GTDB taxonomy): domain Bacteria; phylum Bacteroidota; class Bacteroidia; order Bacteroidales; family PUMT01; genus PXAP01. Next base: position 2,980 of record PXAP01000039.1, on the reverse strand, counting down.
TGTCATTTATGGCAGAAAAAAAGGGGGGATAAACAGGAGACTGCAGCAGCACCTTGTCTCCTTTATCGGTAAATACCATAACAGAAATTGAAAGCGCAGGTACAATCCCGGGGCAAAACACAATCCAGTCCTTAGAAACTTCCAAGCCATGCCTCTCCCCTGTCCAGTTTGTTATTGCATTGTAAAAACCGGAAGTGATAAGCGGATAACCGAAAATACCATGGTCTGCACGCTCTTTTATTGCCTTTATAACACAGTCCGGTACCCTGAAATCCATATCGGCTACCCACATGGGAGTCAAACCGGATCTTCCGAAAAACTCTTTCAATCCGTCGTACTTAAGAGAACCGGTGCCCTGCCTGTTGTTCTCCTGGTCAAAATCAAATTCCATAACACAACATATGTATTGTAATTTATAAATCAAAAATATACAATAATAGCCAAATCATTTTTTTATTTATTAAGCAAAATGATATATTTTAGCGAGCCGGGATATTTACAGCAAATACACCGGCTTTTTCCTTTACATGACATGTTCAGAATTCATTGGTCTTCAGGACTTATAATATTGCTCTTACACCTGCCGGTCTGCTCACAAATACTGGTTGGAAGCCCCTTTCCGGAAATTAAGGAGATAAATATTCAGCAGCATGATGAGGCAGACAGCAGCCTCCTGCTAATAATGGCCGCTGATGAGGGAGATGCGGACAGTGTCCTGGTGCTTATTGAAAAAGGTTTTGATGTTAACAAAACAACAGAGGATGGAGTAACCGCAATTATGTACGCAACAAGTAACGGTTTTTTGGAAATTGTACGGATACTGGTTGAAAATGGTGCAGATATAAATGCAGTGCCCCGAGACGGAATAACCGCACTTACCGGTGCAACTATAAATAATCATTATGAAGTTGTTCTGTTTCTCCTCCAGCAGGGAGCTGATACAGAAATTGCTGACAGACAGGGCCTGACTCCCCTGCTATATGCATCATCATACGATTTTTTTGAAGTTACGGAGTTGCTTCTGATGTTTGGAGCCGATCCCGGACATACAGACCAGGAAGGGGCAACAGCCCTTCATGCAGTGGCAATATATGCCCGGCCGGATATTGCATGGCTGCTGCTTGACTATGGCGCTTACATTGACCACAGGGATGATTTCGGATTCACCCCTCTGATTATGGCGGTACAGGTAGGGCACTTTGAAATGGTTGATTATCTGCTTGAGAACAACGCCGATATTCATTTAAAAACCACAGATGGACTTTCAGCCCTGGCAATTGCCATTGCAAACAACCAGCCTGAAATTGCCGAAAAGCTGATTGATCTGGGTGCTGACCCTGAATTAAGAATTACATATGCCAGCAATCTAATGAACCTTGCCAGGTGGCAGGGGAATGAAGAGCTGATCTCCCTGATGCACCGGCAGGGTGTCAGGGCAAATTTAATTCCGGATTTCAGAACCATGAGAATCTCCGGTAATGTATTGCTCAATACCGGTGATTTTTTTAACGGACTGCAGGCAACTCTTGAAGACAATAAATACAATCTGCTGCTCACCGCGGGCTGGTACACCAGACCGGTCAGAAGGGCCATTCTTACCGAATACAGGGAAGGATGGTATGATCAGCTGTGGGAACAGCGTCATCTCTTTTTCGGGGCACTGCATATGACATTCCCGCTAAGACATTTACTAAGCCTGAATGAAGATGGTTTCTATGCCGGGTTACGTGTAATGTACTCCAGTGGAAGGTACTGGGGAACTTACAGTTATCCGGAACCGGACTGGCATGTGGTGCCTTCAGTCGGATATTATAAAGCCGGCAGCTGGTGGTTCTATAACATAGGATATGAATATCTTCAGCTGGATATCATGGAGAAACCGGCCCACCGCATAAGTATCGGGGCAGGTATACGATTCAGTATAATAAGTGACCCGTTAATATACAGGACAACATACTGGTAAAATGAAACCTGAAAAAAGCCCTTCTGCAATAAAAAAATACTGCGTTTTTCCCGCCGGCATCCGGAAAAAAAGAGCACAGTCCATATCTGCAATTATCCTGATAATATTTGCATTTCTTTCAGCCATATCATGTAACCCTGAAGAATGGGAAATTATAGATTGTTCGGAGTGTTATACGGAGAAGCCAGAAAAAGCTGAGATAAATGTAAAGCTCACTATAAATGAATTGAATCCCGAGGTAGTGATAAACATTTTCAGCGGAAGACTGGAAGAGGATATACTTATTCTGTCCGATACCTCACAAACGGAAACATGGAGCACCATACTGCCTGCAGACAGGTATTATTCCGTAACTGCAACTTACAGGTCGCATTATTATGAAAATATAACCGCCATAGACGGCAATTTTGTCAGAACAAAAAAGATTCGGGCAATATGTGACATGCCATGCTGGGTTATAAGAGGTAATAATTTCAATGTGAAACTGAAATATTAAAACAATATCAGAGTCCGTCTATTAAAGTTAATAATCCATAATGTTCACGTTCAATATTTGCAAAGTCAAAAAAGCCGGATTTACTTAATGTAAATAAGAATTTTTATTGACGAGTTTAACCCAGAAGACAAAAATTATGGCCAACTAATTGCTATTCACTTTGAAAGGCATCATCAAACGAAATGGCAGACGACTCAAAGTCCACAGCCTTTACAAATTCACATGACTCTTTAGCACTATGTTCCCTGTCCATGCCGTTGTCTTCCCATTCTATTAAAAGTAGCCCGTTATATCCTATGTCATTCAAAGCACGTATGATACTTTCAAAATCTATACGCCCCCGGCTTATACTCCTGAGATCCCTGCATCTGCAGAGATCTCCGAAATTGGTATGTCCGCCAAAAACACCTGCTTCCTTCGGCATATCACTCCAGTGAACATCCTTCATATGCACATGGAAAATCCTGTCGGCAAATTCATAATTATAACCTTAACATAATAAACCCTCTGATCGCCCAGAT
>PXAP01000186.1 GCA_003567115.1 Bacteroidota bacterium | reverse complement strand
TTTTGCTGATGTCCCCGCCGGGGCAGACTTGGACCCTGACTGCCATATAACGCCATACAAGGAGCATCAGAATAAATGCATAGAGGAAGAGCCATGAATATTTCTCTGTAATCCATAAAAAAACGGTGTCAAAGAAATCATTGTGCAGACTGTTGAGGTATAGAAAAATGCTGGTGTCAAGTTCTTTTAAAAATTCTATCATTCTGCTTTTTTCGGTTACTGGTTTATTTCTTTTAATTCAACTTAAAAATCCGCATCCTTTGATCGCGGTCATGTACTGACGGAGCTTTGCCCGAAAGGCAAATGTGTTTCAGAAAGTCAGGCTGCTGCTGAGTTTTCCCCGAAAGGAAACTTATTCTTTATTGAGTATTGCCCAGAGATTGTCCTTTAACATATTTAATCCCTCTCCGGTAATGGAAGAGATAAAGACCCGTTTTATTCCCGGCAGTTCCTGTACAAGTTCCCTGTTCAACTCATTTTTGAGTTCTGTGTCCAGCAGATCAGATTTTGTGATTGCCAGAAGCCTGTCTTTATCGAGCAGCTCAGGATTATGCTTTCTGAGTTCGTTAATCAGTATATCGTATTCCTCTTTTATTTTGCGGCTGTCTGCCGGAACCATAAAAAGAAGTATCGCATTCCGTTCAATATGCCTGAGAAACCTCAGTCCCAGTCCCCGTCCCTCATGTGCCCCCTCAATAATACCTGGTATGTCTGCCATTGCAAATGAGAGGTTGTCCCTGTAGGCAACTATACCCAGATTTGGTACCAGGGTAGTAAAGGGATAGTTGCCTATTTTGGGTTTGGCTGCCGAAACCACCGACAGAAGGGTTGACTTTCCTGCATTGGGAAAACCCACCAGTCCCACATCAGCCAGTATTTTCAGTTCCAGGATAAACCACCCCTCAGTAGCATCTTCGCCCGGCTGGGCAAAGCGGGGTGTTTGCATGGTGGCCGATTTGAAACTGGCATTGCCCAGTCCCCCGCGCCCTCCACGGGCAATGATCTTTTCCTGTCCGTGCCCGGTAATTTCAAAAAGGAACTTTCCTGTTTCGGCATCTCTGGCAACTGTTCCCAGGGGTACCTCCACAACATTGTCCTTGCCACCTGCACCGCTTTTAAGGGCTGAGGAGCCTGCTTCACCGTTTTCTGCCAGGACATGACGCCGGTATTTAAGGTGTATCAGAGTCCATAGCTGTTTATTTCCCCTGAGGATAACATGACCGCCTCTTCCCCCGTTGCCCCCGTCCGGTCCGCCCTTGCTGGTGAATCTGTCCCTGTGAAAATGCACCGATCCTGCGCCGCCCCTGCCCGAACGGCAAAAAATTTTAACATAATCAACAAAATTGGAATCGGCCATTTGGCAATGATGTTTGTTATAACCTGTCCCTGCCTGATAATATATCTTCAGAAAACCGGTATAAAAAGATTAAGATAAATATATTAAATGGTAAAAATAAAAGGGATACAATGACGAGACAGCCTGTTAATAAAAGTCACGCAAAATCATCAATAACCCGGCATATACGTTCAAAAATTTCTTCAATGCTGCCTGTACCGCTAACCGACCTTGACCTGCCGGTTTTTTTATAATGATTCATTACCCTGGAGGTAACTTCGTTATATACGTTGATCCGGTTTTTAATTGTTTCTATATTATCATCTTTACGCCCTTCTATTTCTGCTCTTTTCAGCAACCTGTCTATAAGTTCCTGTTCATCAACTTCCAGGGAGATCATAACCGATATGCCCGAACCAATTTCTGCAAGCATTTTATCCAGGGCTTCAGCCTGCTCAGGGGTACGTGGAAATCCGTCAAATATAAAACCTCTCTGATCGGCGTTTTCTTCGATCTTTTTCTTCATCATTTTATTGACTATTTCGTCGGGCACCAGGTCACCCTTTTCAATGAGATTTTTGGCTTCCATACCAAGGGGTGTTTTTTTGGCCATCTCAGCCCGCAGTATATCGCCGGTGGACAGATGCATCAATTTGTACTTTTCAATGATCATTTTGGATTGTGTTCCTTTTCCTGCGCCCGGTGGGCCGAATATTACAATATTAAGCATGTTTTTAACTGTTTAATGGTTAGAAATATTGATTTGATAAACTTTGTCATTAGTGTCCGGTAAATATTAAATCGCGTTCTTTGAAATCCTTGCTATATCTTATTTGTAGCGTTTTTTAGTTGCGTGTCGATTTGAGATGAATCTTTGTATTAATTTCAGAATGAGTAAATAGTAAAACATTTTGCTGCCGCCGGGAATTATGATTTAACTGACAGCATTGAAAAAACGGCTAAGATATAATTTTGTATATGCCCTCAAAATTCCTTCCCAGCTGATTGTAATCAAGTCCGTATCCAACAACAAAATCGTCCGGAATCTCCAGTCCCACATAATCCAGTTTGATATTTCCGGAGAATATTCCGGGCTTCAATAAAAGAGTGGCAATTTTTATCATTTTGGGCTCACTGGGCTTAAGTTGTTCAATAACATTTTCAATGGTTAAACCCGTATCTACTATATCATCGGTTATTACCAGCGTTCTGCCCGAGACATCCTCATCCAGTCCTATAAGCTCACTTACTTTGCCTGTACTGGTATCCTTCTGGTAGGAAGAGAGCTTAAGAAAGGAGACCTGGCAGTTCAATGTTATCTTTTTCAGAAGGTCGGAGGTGAACATAAAAGAACCGTTAAGTATGCTGAGGAAAAGCGGAGTTTCTCCGGCCAGTTCGGTGTTTATGCCGGCAGCGATTTTAGAAACAGCCTCCTGAATTTGGGAAGGGGTTATTGAAAGTATGAATTCCTTGTCATGCAGTTTTATTCTGTCCATTAATCGGCAGGTTTAGGGATTACTGGTTTCCCGGATTGCAGTTTTAAGGGTTATTTAAAATAATTTCCGGCCTCACTTGTCTCCCGGGATCAGGCTATGGTGCTTAAAAATGGTTAAATTTACGGATTTGTTTTCCGGTTTATTATAGATTTTAAGTACCTTGCGAAATTAATTAAAATAAACAAAAAAACATGCAACCAAAAGTAAGCATCATTATGGGCAGTACCTCTGACCTGCCGATTATGGAGGAGGCTGCAAAGATTCTGAATGATTTTAAAATTCCTTTCGAGATAAATGCTCTTTCTGCACACCGGACACCTGATAAGGTAATGGAGTTTGCATCCGGGGCATATGAAAGGGGTATCCGGGTATTTATTGCCGGAGCAGGTGGTGCAGCACATTTGCCGGGAGTAATTGCAGCGCTTACCCCCCTGCCTGTTATCGGCGTACCTATTAATTCCTCCATCTCCCTGGATGGCTGGGATTCCATTCTTTCAATCCTGCAGATGCCTGCGGGGATCCCTGTGGCCACAGTAGCTGTAGACGGTGCAAGAAATGCCGGTATACTGGCTGCACAAATCCTTGGTGCAGGTGATAAGGATGTTATGAATAAAGTAAGGGAGTTTAAGGGCTCACTCAAGGATAAAATTTTGAAGGCAAACCAGGATCTGTCTGAAATTAAATTTGAATACAAGACCAATTAAAAAATAATTTTACTAACTTGAATATGTTTTTTCAGGACATATTCAATGCAAAGAAAATTATATACTGACTGTTTTCCGGGAATGAAGGCAATTAAGCCCCTTATTCCGGTTTTTCTTTTTCTGCTTGCCCTTGCGGTTACAGCAAACGATAACTATCCCCTGGGCAGCCGGGCTGCTTCCATGAGTAATGCCGCCGTAGCTGTCAGCGATATCTGGTCTGTACATCACAACCAGGCAGGCCTTGGCTCTATTTCTGCACTTCAGATCGGATTTCACCATGAGAACAAATTCATGATGCCTGAATTTGGATTGCAGGCACTGGCACTTGCCGTACCTTCAAAGCCCGGCACTATAGGACTGAGCTATACTTATTTCGGGTTTTCCAAATATAATGAGAGTAAACTCGGGCTTGCCTTCGGCCGGATGTTCGGAGAAAGGATCTCGGCCGGGATTCAGGTCAATTACCTGTATACCTATATTGCCGATGATTACGGTGATACAGGTAACCTTACCGTGGAGGGGGGAACTATAGTACAGCCGGTCGACGGGCTCTTTATCGGTGCACATATATATAATCCGACCCGTACGAAAATAAAGACATATTATGATGAGCCTGTGCCTACTATCCTGAGATTCGGAATAGCAGGCTATCTGAGTGAAAGAATACTGGCCGCCGTTGAAGCGGAGAAAGAAATTGACCACAAGGCTCTTTTTAAGGCGGGACTTGAAATTAATGTTTTAGAGTCCCTTTATTTACGTACGGGTATAACATCGGTTCCTGTTCAGACATCTTTCGGTATAGGGTATGTTTTAGGGCGACTGGTAGCTGATCTGGCTTTTACAAATCATCAGGTGCTTGGTTTCACACCGCATTTTACAATCAGTTATATTTTTTGATGAGGGCTGTTGTTATAATATCTGCAACACTTGTTTTTTTTCTGCCTCTGCCTGCTCTGCCTCAGTTACCTGATCACCATCAACTGATTGAAGAGCTGATTGAAGAGCTGACTGTAACAGATGCCCCCGGCATTGATCCGACCATAATTTATGATGACCTGATCTATTTTTTACAATATCCCCTTGATATTAATACTGCTGAAGCCGGGGATCTCAGGAAGCTTCATTTTATCAATGAGTTGCAGATTGCCAATCTGACAGAATACAGGCAGAAACACGGTGAATTTCTTACGATTTATGAATTACAGTATATTGACGGGTTTTCTCAGGATGATATAAGGAAGATAATGCCTTTTATCAGTATAGGAGAGATAACACCTGCCCTGGCTGTCTCTCCTTCCGCAGTTCTGAAATATGGACGGCATCAGTTTTTTTTACGCTTTCAGCAAATTCTTGAGGAGCAAAGAGGATACTCCCCGATAACCGATTCTGCCCTGGCTGCCAGGCCCAACTCCCGGTACCTCGGGAGTCCGCTGAAAATATATAACCGCTACCAGTTCAGTTACCGTAACCAGGTACAGGCCGGATTTGTTGCAGAAAAGGATGCGGGTGAAGAATTTTTCAGGGGAAGTAATCGCCGGGGTTTTGATTATTATACCCTGCATCTTCAGATAAATGATATCGGGAGGGTAAAGACACTTGCCATTGGTGATTTCCAGACCGGTTTTGGTCAGGGACTGGTGTTGTGGTCGGGACTGGCTTTTGGCAAATCTGCAAATACCCTTAATATAAGAAAAAATGCCAGGGGTATTCAGAAATATTCCTCGACCGATGAAAATAAGTTTTTCAGGGGAGCAGGGTTAACGTACCGCTTATCGGGGAGCACTGAGGGCAGCCTTTTTGTTTCCCGTAAAAAGATTGACGCCGGTGTTTCAGTTACAGATGAAGATGGCAGGATTCTGGAAGTATCCTCTCTCAGGAATACCGGACTTCATGCCACACCCTCACAGGTGGCCGGCAAAAATGTGTTGGGAGAAACGATTCTTGGCAGTAATATCAGCTATAACCACAGGTCTTTCAGAGTTGGTGCAACCGCGGTTTTGCTTGAATATGATGCTGTTCTGAATCCGCCGGAGAGGGTACATAACCAGTTTGATTTCAGGGGGAGCAGGAATATTAACGGTGGACTGGATTATCAGTTTTCACTGGGCCCTGTCAGATTTTTTGGTGAGGGGGCGTTAAGCAGCAGCAGGGGAACCGCCCTGATTGGTGGTGCTATGACAAATCTGAGCTCAAAAATCAGCGTATCGGCTTTATACAGGAATTATGCCCGTAATTACCATGCATATTTCAGTAACGGCTTCAGGGAAAATACCCGTACTGCAAATGAAGAGGGTTTTTACCTGGGCACTTTGATACATCCTTTCAGGCGTTTGAAATTATCTGCCTATTTTGATTTTTTTTCCTTTCCATGGATGAGATATGGCGCCCATGCTCCCTCGGCCGGCTTTGAATATTTTTTACAGCTTGATTTCAATCAATCCGGAAATATGCATATGTACCTGAATTTACGGCATAAAGGAAAACCTGTAAATGCACCTGCCGGAGAAACTGTGGTAAGGGAACTCCATGATGCCGGGGCATCCAGGCTGCGTTACCATATAAACTATTTTGTCTCCCCGGTTCTGGAGTTTCGCAACAGAGTGGAGTTGTCACAATATAAAAGGGAGCACCTTTCCCCCGAAAGGGGCTTTTTACTTTATCAGGATATTTTGTATAAGCCTCTGAAGCTTCCTTTTTCCTTTGCCTTCAGATACGCTGTATTTGAAACCGATACCTATAATGCCCGCCTGTACGCCTATGAAAACGATGTTTTATATGCATTTTCCATTCCTGCCTATTATGACAGGGGCTTTCGCACCTATCTGCTGACACAGTATTCGGTGGGGGAAACGGTCGATCTGTGGATCAGATATGCCCTTACCAAACTGCCGGGCAGGGAAAGCATCGGATCGGGGCTTAATGAGATCAGCGGCGATGCCCGTTCGCAAATCAAGGCGCAGGTGAGATTAAGATTTTAACAAGTCAGCCCGTGTTCTCCTGTGTCTTGATATCCTTAATATTCAATTGCCAGGTGGTGTTACCCCTGAACACATTTTCTTCTATCGTGAAGCATGCATTGAAACGTATGCCAAGACGTATTAGCTGGTAATGATTGGCCTGCTGGAATGCAATTGCCTGAAAAATTT
>PXAP01000183.1 GCA_003567115.1 Bacteroidota bacterium | reverse complement strand
TACCCTTGGTGCAGAGTAAACATAGTCATCCAGAACGATGGCTATGGATTGTCCTATGTTATCCCTGGTCAGCCTTGCCCATGTCCTGGCTCCTTCTGCATTCATTGCCATGGTTACTTCTGCCGCAGCCCGGGTCTGTCCGAATTCAACTCTTGCATCTGTAACTACATCACCATCCAGAGGAGCCCTTCCGTCGCGGGTTGTAATTTTGATAGCGTGCAGTTCATAATATGAATCGGTTTCATCGAAACGGGGAGGCTTAACATTCCAGAGAAACTTAACATCGCGCGGAAAGAGCTGGCGAACCTGTGGCATGTTAAGTAATTCATTTACCGTTGCCGTATCACGGTACTCTGCTATACCTATTACCGAACCGGGCATAAGCTGGCCGTCGTGACCGGTCATTGGATTAAGTATGCTGAACAGGGGATAATCGGAAAGCATTTGGTCCGGGGTAATATCCTCATCCGTGTCTACAGTGTCCCTCTCCAGTATATCCAGCAATGATTCTTCTTCCGGACTCAGTTCGTCGGCAGGGCTTACTTCATCTTCAGGTCCGGGCTGTACCGGTATAACGTCATCAACCTCTTCTTCATCTGTTATTAAAACCCTTTGTGCTTCTTCTATCTCTTTGATGCGTTCGTTTGCCTCAAGCAAAAAGGGATATATATCCTGATTTTCATACGTTTCCCAGAATTCCAGTTGGGCTGTACCCTGGAGCAGTGACCTGACTCTTTCGGGTTCCTTGATTCCCGGGAGCTCAACCAGTATTCTTCCATGTGTTTCCAGCTTCTGGATATTAGGCTGGGTAACTCCGAAACGGTCTATACGGCTTCGGAGGATGTTAAAGGAATTATCAATGGCTCTTTCTGCTTCCTCCCTTATCACGTTAAGGACCTCCTGGTTGGTGGAGGCAAATGTAATCCTGTCACGCAGCTCCGGTGTGCTGAAGATGGCAGCCATTTGTGCATTTGGATCAACTGTTTCAAATGCCCTGCCAAACAGGGTAATAAAATCTTCGGTGCTTGTCCTCTGATATTCACGGGCAAGGTTAAGCGCTTCAACAAAAGTGGGATCGGTGCTGTAATTGGAAAGTGCCCTGATTATCTCATATGAGGATACTTCCAGGGTAACATTCATTCCTCCTCTCAGATCGAGCCCCAGATTTATTTCCCTTTCTTTCGCTTCTCTGTATGTATACTGGCGTAATCCCAGAAAATTATATACATTCTCTCTCATCATTGAATCCAGGTAAGCCTCTTGCTTTACCAGATCCCCTTCTGCATAAGCTGCTGCCTCTCTTTCTACCTTACGGGTAATATAAGTAAAGGACAGCTGGTAAAAGCTTACCAGTGCCAAAGCAATTGCCAGCAACTTTATCGCTCCTTTATTCTGCATTTCTTTAGTATTTCTTTAGTATTTTTTATTTCTTTATTTGTTGAATTCAGATTGTTGGTTTGACAAAACATAACACAACAATATTTCATTTTTTTTGGTAATATTTTAAAACATTAAAAAATTAAAAATATTACCAACTAAAATATATAAGCCAATAATTTGTGGCGCAAATATATTACTTTTTTTATAATAAAAGCAGTTGATTTAAGCCAATCAAATAGGTCTTATGCTTAAAACTTTACAATTGCGGTTTTATTATGGGAAAACTTCTTTTCAGGTGAAAAGCCGTTCATTGTTAAGGCAAAGTTGTCAGATGATTATTATTGAGCTGAGAGGGTTCATGGGATAGCAGCTTAAAATTTTCTCTAACTTCTTCGACTGATTTTGCAGGTGCCGGATTAAAGTCACCCCTTCTGATTTTTTGTAACTCCCGCGGTTATAACGACAATAGCCCGGGGTGTAGTATGCTGACAATTATTTTTTGCATACGGGATATTGAAAATGTTTCTTCAATTATACTGCCCGACCGATTAACCTGCAATCAGCCGATATTGTTCAGGATGGTCTGCCCCGGATTAAAGCCTGCAGTGCCCCGGTAAAACTGTAATTTAATGTAACAGGTTAATATTTTGAATAAGCGGTTTGGTAATGATTTCAGCGGACAAGATCATCAAAATCTTCGGTAAGCGGGGTATCTCTTTCAAAATCATACAGGGTAACACGGCGCAGATTATAGTAGTTTCTCCAGTAGTCCCTCAGTGCAGATATATAACCTCTCCTGGCGACATCCTGTTCTCTCTGGGCATCGTTGAGATCCCTGACATCTATTCTTCCGATAAGGAATCGTTCCCTTGTTACATTATATCTTTGTTGTGCTATAGTGTCTGCTTTTGCAGCTATATCAAGCTGGTCATACTGCATATTGAATTGCATAACCTCAAGATATACGTTCTGTTCGAAATCTATTCTTGACTGTTCCACCTGAGTACGTACTACCTCCTGGCTGGACTCTGCCATGCGGTATCTGCCCCTTCCAAGTCCCCAGTCCACTATCGGGATCTGTATTCCAATCTGCAGTCTCTGTGAAACCTGGGGGTCCCGGTAGGCATCTGTAAATTCGGGAGCGCTGCTGGTCAGCCCGTAAACGGCAAAGAGATCGGCGTTGAAACCCCTTTCGGCCCTTGCCCGGGCCACATCACGGTCAGCCTCAAGAAGCTGGCGTTCATATTGCAATATTTCAGGATTATTGTTCAGGGCTTCCTGCATAGCTATGCCCAGATCAGGGCGGATAAAAGGTACTTCCGGGTCAACCGTTAATTCAATATCAACGGTCTCATTGTAACCGAGAAAGGAACGTAAACGGAATTTTCTGACTTCCAGATCGAGTGTAGCTTCATTAAGTGCTGTTCCGGCATTCAGATAGCTCAGCTCCATCTGCAGCAACTGGTTCTCAGGTATTGTACCTATGTTATAGCGGCCCTGGGCTATCCGGTACAGGGTGTCGGTATTTGAGTAGTTAAGCTGAGCAATTTCAAGGTTAACCTGGGCCAGGGCAAGGTCGAAAAACAGGTTGACTGCCTGAAAAGATACGTTTTCAATGGAGCTGATATAATTTCTTTTAGCTTCCTCAAAACGAAGCGGTTCGATCTCACGCTGCCAGCGATAGGCATTGTAACCTGAGAGGGACTGCCTGAAACCTATGTTCACGGGTGTTGTCCTGTAAGAGGTGCTGTCTATGTCAAGGTTATCAACCCTCTGAAGCTCGGACGACATGAATACCTGACCCCCGGTAAGGCCTAAATTCTGGTTAAGCGAAACACTGGCCAGGGTATTTATTATATTTCTTTCAATGAATCGATCAGATCCGTCCGGTAAGGTATAGGTGGTTATTGAGCGGTTAAAATTGGGGACGGTGCCACTCAGGCTGAGACCGGGCAGAAATTCAGCCCTGTAACTGCGATGTTGCCAGTAACTTGCCCTGAACCGGTGTTGTGCAAGTATTGCCTGGGGTGCTTGTTCTTTGGCTATTTCCACCACCTCTTCAAGTGTAAGGTTCATAACCCGCTGACTGTTTTGGCCTTTTACATGAGGCAGGCTGGAGGACAAAAGAATCATCATTAAACCCGCCACGGTCAAGCTAATTTTTTGCATCTGAATATTTTAAATTTTTAAGTGAATGGTAAGGTTAACTGGAAAAATTATAGAAAATTATTCATATCGGAGTGATTCTATCGGATCTCTTTCAGCAGCCCTTTTTGCCGGGGCATATCCAAAAATTATCCCAACCGAGGCTGAAACAAAAAATGCTATGATTACGGATGAAAATGATACGATTGTTAAAATATCTGCAAAACGGGTTATAAGATTTGAAAGTATAATACCCAGTATAACACCGACAAGTCCCCCGCTCACACTGATTAATACCGCTTCGGAAAGGAACTGTACCACAATATCTGTCCTGGTTGCCCCGATGGCCTGCCGTGTTCCTATCTCTTTTATTCTCTCCATGACCGAGGCAAACATGATATTCATAATACCTATGCCCCCTACAATGAGTGATATGCTGGCAATGGCACCGAGCACCAGGTTGAAAACATCCCTTGTTCTTTGTTGTTGCTTCAGTAATAATTCAGGAATGGTTACTTCAAAATCCTTTACTTCCGAATGTCTTCTTAAAAGCATTCTGCCTATTATTTCGGCTACCGGAGAAAGAAGTTCCGTTTCCTCAACCTGAACTACAATCTTGTCAAGCTGATGATAATTGGATGAAACATTCTGGCCTGGTATAGTGGAGATAATTTGTCTTATCATGGCACCTCCACCTCCAAAACCTCCGCGAAGGGCTACGGCAGTAGAACCCTCAAAATTTGCTGCACGGTTCTGGTAACGTAACAACATGGTTTTTACCGGTATGTAAATGTTGTCATTGTAGACATTAATTCCCACATTTTCGAATGCAGTTACTGAAACATCGGTTCTTTCCAAAACTCCTATAATCTGAAGCCAGACATGCCCGAATTTAATGTATTGGCCGACAGGGTTTGAATTGGGAAAAAATTTTGATTGAACATTGGCTCCGATAACGCATACGGCCAGACCGTGTTCTTCCTGGTGACTGTTAAAAAAGGTGCCTCTCTGGAGACTGAGATTGAAAAGCTCAAAATAATCAGAGGCCACTCCTATTATTTTTGCCGGCTCGCGGTTTCCGCCATGTACTGCAAATGAATTCAGTGCTATTTCGGGGCTGATGCGCCTTACTGAGGGTATTGTTGTCTGAATGGCTTCTACGTCCAGCAAAGAGAGTCCCCTGGAGAATTCCCGCCGCTCTCTCTGACCATTGTCATCGTTATCATTTTCCTCCTGTGACTGAACGATTGGTGAAATTAAAATGTTATTTACCCCTACCATTTCAATCTGATCAAGGATCTCCTGCTGTGCCCCGTTTCCGATGGCAAGCATGCTTATAACAGATGCCACTCCGAAAATTATTCCAAGAGCTGTTAGTGTAGACTTAAGCTTATTAGCCATGATTGACTCAAAGGCTATTATAATATCATGAAAATATTTTCTCATTATTAAGTGGTTTTTAACATGGTTGTGCCTGAACCTTCATAAGTTTTGAGTCGAGTATTTTATATCCTTGCGGGGCTTTGCCTGAAAGGCGTTTACATTAAAAAATTCGTCGTGCAAAGTAAAAATCGGGGTTAAAGCCACCTTTTCAGGTGGTGAATAGTCCGATTTTAGCGAATTTTTACGTTATTCCCGGGGCATTCCGGCCTCCCGGTCCTGTTGTTCTTCCATCATCTGTTTCATCCTTTCTCCTGCTCCGGCAGGTATATCAGGCCTTCCGTCCTCTTCTCCGCCGGCTGGCATCATGCCCTCTCTCATTCCCTGACCGGCTCTTCCGGGCCGGCCCTGTACCGACTGCCTGGCTTGCTCCTCGGACCTTCTTTGTTCCTGCCTTTCTGTAATTACTGCAATAATTTCTTCTCCGGCAAACCTGAAATCATCTCCATTTTCGGGTATTGTAAGGTATACCCTTTCATTTTCAGTGAGTCCGTCCTCAACGATAATATTGTTGTCATTGGGTTCTCCCAGAAGAACAATTTGCCTGGTTCCGTTGTTTTTGTAAACAAACGGGATGCTGTCATTCACATGAACGGCTTCCAGAGGGACATAAACCACATCATCAAATGATTTTGTGATGATAATATTACTTGTTGTCATTGCAGGCCGGAGGATATCGTCTGATTCATTCACCCGGATGAGAACTTCAAATACCCTGGCATCGGTATTTGGCAGTTGCTGACCCACATTGGCAACCTGAATAACTTCTCCGCTGTACCGCCTTTCGGGGAAAGCATCAACACCTATTCTTACGGGCTGTCCGACACGTACCTTGCTGATGTCAATTTCATTGACATATGTCCTTGAGATCATTGCCGATAAATCCGGCAGGGTAGCCACAGTCAGATCCCTTGCATTTATATTGGATCCTACGGTCCTTTTCTGACCACTCCATTCCCGGTGATAAATCACCATACCACCCTCAGGAGCGGTTATTGTAAATTTATCAAGAACCTCCTGTAATTCCTGGTAGCGGCGTCTCTGCCTTTCCAGGTTTATGGCAGCTTCGGTCATGTTTTCTTCTGCCTGTTGACGTCGCAGCTCATAATTTTTATGGGCCTGATCAAGCCCGCGCTCAGCCCTTTCCAGGTTGATCTCAGCCTGACGGATAGTAGCCGGTGGCTCAAACATTGATTGTTCGAGGGTCAGCCTTCTTTCTTCAAGCTGATATTCAAGGTTGATAAGTTCATCGCGAAGGTTGCTGAGTGTAATGGTTGTATCAAGCTGGGTCTTGATGTATGAGGCCTCTTCTCTCTGAACGGCATCTTCCATATCTTTAAGAGTATTGTCTGCTTCGGATCTGTCAAGTGTTGCAACCCAGTCGCCTGCATTTACCACAGTACCTTCGGGTATCAGATCCTGGATACGGACATTTTGAATCCGGACATTCCTGCTTCTTAACTCCACTGGACCTTCAATCAATTCGGAATTTTCTGCCTGAAGTTCACCGGTAACAGTAACCAGTATTTCAAACCTCCCTCTTTGAACAGGTACGTCAAGCTGTGAAGAGACCGCACTGCCACCCGCAACGGCATAGATGATTACTGCTAATACAAGCACGGCTAAAACACCGGCAATAATTTTACCATTCGTTTTCATCTGTATAAAGTATAATTAGCAATCTGTTTAACAATGTGTTACATTTTCTTGTTTAGGATATTTAGTGTTTCAATTCCGATGGATCATCCATGCTTTG
>PXAP01000157.1 GCA_003567115.1 Bacteroidota bacterium | reverse complement strand
ATATCAATTCTCTGGAGTTTTTTTGAAGCTTCAACTGCATAAACGGTGCCCGGCCTGCTGCGGAAAAATAGTATCATAAATGAGTGTTTTGGGGAGAGAAAAATATCAATTATGCTGCTAAATTAAAAAAACAATGCCACTATATGCCTGTTTTTTTCAGAATATATTAACAGAAAGGGGGAAACCGCAATTTTTAACCTGATTAATTCTTAATTCATAAACACAGAGATTTCCCTGAACCTTTGAACTTTGGTGACCAGGATTTTCACTGCAGAGATACCGGGAGGCTGATTCTCATCAAGATGCAACTATTTATGAATTAATCAGGTTAAATATCCGGTAAATTCAGGAAAGGTTTTTTCTCTTTACATAGAATTTTGTGATAAGCCTGAGAACAAGGTCAAGCTTCTGATAACCGAGAAAGGCCTTGTTCGTAAATATGCTTACAATCATAACGGGCAGAATAATAACGGCTAACGTAACAAGTATGATAATAATCAAGCGCTCAGCCATTGCAAGAAAAAGGATGAGAAGAACCATTAGAAAAACAGAATAGAAAATGACAAAAAAAGAGAAAGTTCTTTTCCTTTTACGGTTTTTTTCAAGCAGCCTTGCCAGAACCCTTTCATCACAGGTATCTTTTGCGAACTCCTTTTTCTCATTATAACTCAGCTCGCTCTTTATTTCATTATAAAGGACACGCCTGAGTTCTTTATATCGTTCCTTGTAGTCCATTGTTTATATCTATGATTATGTTGTGTGATGTGATAAAAATACAAAAAGTTTCAAAAAAACCCGGAACTAAGGCAGAAAGTGTTTCTTCACCCTATTCCTCCGCCTTTTTCTTACCCGGACAAGTGCTGATGACTAAAGGCAGGTGAAACCTTCAGCCATGCGTTATTAGTGATAAGAAAAATCATTTAAACAAATTTAAGATTTAATATTGACATTTTTAAAATTTTCCATTTAAAATGCACTGCATTAGAAACACTGCACTGCTTTTTTCAACATATTCTGCAACGGGCTTAGCAATAATTAGAGCCCGTCTTTAAAGTCAGTGTCTGGATCAGAATTTAATTACTCTCGTTATAAAATCCACAGCAACAGATGGGGGTAAATCAAGATGTGAGAGATAAGCCCTAATCTGAAGCATTATTTCATCAGTTTCCATAGGTTCCCGCTCATCAATAAATTCCCTGGTAATAAAGAACTGCTCAAGTTCATCGATCTTGGACCTCAGGAAGCGGGGCACTTCTCCGTTTCTCAGGGCCGTTATCAGCTTCCGGGGATCATTATTCAACTCAGCCAATTTTTCAGAAACCCTTTCAATATGGCTGTCGGATACCGCGCCCGAATTAATTACTGTTTCCCTGTCCACCCTCCTTGACCGGCCCCTGCGGTATAATTCGCTAAACCTTCTGAGCAGGGTGACTTTTTGCTCCATCCTGGCAATTATTTTGTCATCAAAACCTTCAATCTTTCCAATCCTCAGATATGACTGCAGTTGTCCCCAATATTTAATGCCTCGTTTCAGACAATTATACACCAATTTGTTATCATCCGCCAGATACCATATATGAAGGCGTTCCGGTTCATCTTCAACCGGATTATAAGGAGGGACGGAGATTAATTCCTTGTACTCATCCCGGTCCGTTCCTCCGGGGTCCGGTACATGAGGAGTTAATTCAAAGGACACGAAAGAGTCCATGTAACGGCTAAGCATGGAAGTTTCGCTCTCACGTCCCCCAAGCTCAACTATCTTAAATGAAACATCATCGTTTGTTCTGAGATATGACTTCCAACGGGCGACTTCATCTCCCTGGGCAGTAAAATAGAATATCTGGCGTCCTTCCCTGCTGATCTCCACCAGCGCATCTATAATTGCACCTGCCCGGATATCATCGCTGTTGGCAAGCAGCTCGTCTGCAAGAACCGGGAGCCTGAGCGCCGACTCCTGGGTTTCTATAAAAGCAAGGCGTAATGACATTAGCAATTGTATACGGGTTCCGGTCGATAACTCACTGAGCTCCTGCCCTATATTCTGAACTGTATCATAAGCCCTGAAAGCAGGTTCATCCTTTTCATCCAGGATCAGCTCATACCGTCCCTGGGTGATACGGTTAAACAGAATGTTTGCACGCTTAAAAACCTTTGGCCGGTTTTGTTCCCTGTTCTCCTTCTTCAAATGGTCAATCACCAACTGTCCGGTTATGGAAGTAAGGTTCTGCTCAAAAAGATCATCAAGGTCTTCCATCGCCTGGTCCTTTTTGCTCAAAGCCACCTCAAGATCGCGCCCCTGTTTCACATTACTGATATTAGTTTCTATTGTAGTTATTTCCTTTTGTATCTCCTCATGCTTTTTTGATTCTTCATCAAACAGATTTATCCTGCTTTGGACCTCATCGGGAGTCAGGATTTCAACCTCATTCTTGTTTTCCTCATAAAGGGAATGACTTTCCATATCTTTTTTCCTTCCGGAAAGGTTTATTTCGGCTGTAAACAGATCTTTCTTAACTCTGCCGAATTCCTCGAGCCGGTCAATGAGTTCCTTTAACCGGTCTTTCCGGCCCTGTTCAACCCCTATCTTTTCATATATCTCCCCAAGTTTTGCAGTGGCCCGTTCGAGCTGCTTTTTCTGCTCACTAATTTTGTCATCCTGCTTCTCAATCTCATCCCTGCCTTCTTTCCAGACGGATATCTCATCAGAGAGCTTGCTTAATATAGCATTTGCTCCGGCTGCATCCTCTGCAGTACCGGCATTATGCCTGCCGGATAGATCATTGAATTTTTCAAGATTCTCAGTCATCTGCCTGGTTGCTTCATCCTTTACAGCAGTTAATGCCAGAACTTCGGCATTGTGCTTCTGCCAATCAGCCACATAGATCAGGAACCAGTATAAACCATCATAACTTTTAATATCTTCTTCAGGAATACCAGGCAGAACCTTAAGCCTGTCACGCAACCGTGCCTGCAGCTCTTTAACCGGCCCGATCTTCTGCTCTGCTTCGGCCAGATGCTCCCGGTTTATTTCCAACTCGTCTGCAGCCTCCTCATATCTTTCCGCCCCGGCAAGCTCAGATATGAGTATCTCCATTGTGCCGGCAACATTATCAGTCTGCCAGTCCCCCGGCTCACTTAACCCGGTCTTCTCATAATCTTTCCTGCGAATATCATTTACTTTGGCAGGTTTTACACTCCAGGCTATTACCCCGGCAATGATTGCCGGAAGCAATCCCCACAGCCCGGCAAAATATCCCAGCAAACCAGAGGCAATACCAGCAAGGGTTAGTATAATCACCCATATTCTTTTTACTCCGGTTACACTCTTTTCCTCCTGAAGCCAGTTGCTTAATATTTTAATTCCCTCTTTCAGGGTTTCTTTATCATATTCTGTATCCTGCTCCAGCCTGGCCTCGATTGCATCACACCTGGTTTTATAAAACTGCTTTTCACTCAGGCCCTGATGGTATTTCTGAAGGAACCTGTCAAGTTCTGAAACATCATCAAGCTTCAGCCCGGCCCAATCCGCTGCCTCCGGACTCATACCGGTATTCTTCATGGCTTCCCCTGCCTTTACCCGGAACTCCTCGATCTTCCTGTTTGTTTCGCTAATCTGATTTTCCAGTTTTTCAAGTTCTCTGGCCCTGACTCCGAGTTCCTTTATTACAACCGGATCGATTCCCCGCGAGGGGATATCAAGCATGGAAAGTCTTTTCCGGCTTCTGCCCGCAATTATTTCTGCCTTATCCGTATCATTCCTGGAAGCTTCAATCTCTTTTTCCAGTTCCAAAATGTCTTCATACTCATCCCCGGTCAATTTTTCAAGTCCCCCGGGAAATTTACCAAACTGATCCGATACCTGTCCGTAATTAATTTTTGCAACCAGAAACTCTTTTACTTTGCCGTAAAAATCAAGTTTTTTCCCTGCATCCTCAGCCTTGTGCTTCTCCTTGTAAAGATACTGAAGCATCTCTTCCTGTTGTTTGAGTTCCAGTTGCTTCTTTTGAGCTACCTTGTAATCATTTTCTGCATCAGAAAATTTACGGTATTCCGCGGCACCCTTGTTTTTTATCCCACTGCTGTATCCAAGCTTGATTTGCGCTTTTTCCAGATCATATCCTCCTGCTGATTCCGTCATGATCTGCCTTGCCAGACCGGCCTCATTGGCAATTACCAGATCATGCATGGCAAGCATATACCTCGCTGATGAATCCGCCGATGGTATGCCGGTGATCTCATCGTCTATTCCTTCCCGTTGTACAATTTTCCGGCTTGCGTCAATTTTTATGTCCCAGCCGGTTTCGCCTATTACCACTGAACTCTCTGCCTGCACCCCGTCAACCCGGTCTTTCCAGATCATATCCTGAATTATCCTTGCCGTGGAGCTTTTACCCGATGCATTCGGGCCGGCAATTATATTGATATTGGGGGACAGTTCCCGGTATGCCTCCATTCCCTTTGGAAACCCTGGCATCTTTTGAACTGACAGATCTTTTATTATGAAAGGTAATTTTTGCATTTTACTGTTATGACGGGGATTGCTGTTCAAGTAGTTCACCAAGCAGCTTCCTGCATTCCTTTTGTATATGGCTTATCCCCTGCTCCTGAAAGCCGGTGCTCCCGGGGTCCTTTCTTACAGGGTGGTATAAAGGAGAATCATTTAAAGCCTGATATTTAGCTTTCCATTCCGATAATAATGTTTCAATAAAAGGAGTTTTCCTGCCCTGTTCAATATCCAGAATAGTTTCAGCAAGTTTCCCTGCAGGGGAAGATTCTCCGGCCAGCTTCTCCAGGTTTTCGATAACCGGCCTTACAATGCTTTCAACCTTGCGTATCATTACACTGGTCCCGGACTGAACCTCAAGCCTGTAGTCCTCTATACCGGATCCTGCCCAAACTCCGACTTCCCGGGGCGTCCGGTGCTCACCTTCAAGGACAACATCATACACCACCCAGGCCAGTCCCTGATGTTCCTTCACCAAATTCCCTGCATGCTCACCTGCTGTCCGGCTGATCCGGTTACGGGCATCGCCTTCACCAGCACAACCGGTTATATCGACAGGCAAAGATTCATAACGGACCGGTGACATGGGCACTTTTTCGTGCCTGATAATGCCGTTACTTTCCAGGGTAAGCAACACACAACCGTGGCTTCCGGTTTCTTTAGCACTCATGGCATGGGGAGAGCCGGGATAAAAAACCAGCGGATCGTCCTGGTTCAATATCCATGGTTTATGAATATGGCCCAGCGCCCAAACATTGACTTTTTTTGCAATAAAATCACTACTATCAACCGGCCCGTACCTGCTTTCTCCTGAAGCCACATCACAATGCAGCAGGCCCAGAACAGGATAATCCGTATCAATATCCAAATGGGGCAGGGATAATAAAGGATTCTCATAAACAGATTGCTGCGGAAAAGACCATCCGGCTATCTGAATTTTCTGACCATCCTTCTCAAAAGAGGCCAGTTCCCATGTCCCGCCCGGACCAAGCAATTGTACATTGTCATAATCACTTCCCCGGACAATCTGATCCAGTACATCGAAATCGTGATTACCGGAAACCATAAAAACTTTGATGCCGGTATTCTTCAACTGCTCAAAGCCTTTCTGCAGCAGACCGATCGCCTCAAAATAACGGTTATTCCTGTCCACTATATCGCCGGTAAGAAAAAGAATATCTACCCGGTTACCAATGCACCAGTCCGTTATACGCTTCCAGGTCTCCCTTGTGGAAATCATTCCAAATCCCCCGGCTATCCCTCCGGAACTTCTTCCCAGGTGCAGGTCGCCGGCTACCAGTATTTTTATTGCCATAAAACTTCCTTTGTAATAATAAGAGTGAGTGACGCTTTGGCCATTTTGATTTTGAATCTGATAAATTTACCACCTTTTACCTGATTGCCAAAACCAAATTAATTTCCCCGGGCATAAAATATGATTATACAAAAATTATTTAACTTTAAGCTTCCATAAGCAAATATTATGTACCTCTCAAGAATCACCCATATAATCCTGAAACACTAAAATGCATGAATCTAACATCAGACAAATATTGTTAAATGCGAAAATAATTGCATATGAAATCGACCGATCAATAGATCGTCTATTATACAGGAGACTTAATAACAGCCGGATTTCCTGATTACCGACCGGCAAAATATTTATAAACATTAAAAATTAATATCAGAGCATATGAAAAAGCGTTTACTTGGAAAAACGGGATTTGAAATATCTGAAACCGCACTGGGAACATGGCAGGTAGGCGGTAAATGGGGCCACGATTTCAGTCACCAAAATGCCGATAACATATTAAACACAGCTGTAGATAACGGGATCAACTTTATTGATACTGCCGATGTGTATGGCGGCGGCGAGAGTGAAAAAGCCGTTGGCCGGCTGGTTCGTTCACGCAAAGAACGGATATATGTAGCTACCAAATGCGGAAGAAAACTGTCCCCGCACACTGATGAGTCCTATCAGACCGGGATTTTGCGTAAATTAGTTGAAGACAGTTTAAAAAATATGGGACTGGAAACCATTGACCTGATTCAATTGCATTGCCCGCCGACTGAAACTTTTTATCGTCCTGAAATTTTTGAACTGTTTTACACCCTGAAAAAAGAGGGGAAAATATTGAACCTGGGGGTTAGCGTTGAGAAAGTTGACGAGGCTCTCAAAGCAATTGAATATGATAATGTAACAACGGTTCAGATTATTTTCAACATGT
>PXAP01000263.1 GCA_003567115.1 Bacteroidota bacterium | reverse complement strand
TTTGGCTTTACGTAAACGAGTGGGTATATTGCCCCTTAAGGGCACTACTTGCAGGTCAGGACGGTAGCGGAGCAGCTGGGAAGCGCGTCTTAAACTGCTGGTTCCTACCCGGCCGCTCCGGGGCACGTCATTTAGGGTATAACCTGCGGGGCTAATCCAAGCTTCCCGGGGATCTTCACGTGCGGTAACCGCCCCCAGCATCAGTCCGGGGGGAATCTCCTCAAGTTTAAAATTAACTGTCCTGTAACTACCCACGATCATAACACAATCCTGCTTATAAAACTCATCGACAATTCGCTGCAGCACACGGTTGTCAATATAAATATCATCACTGTCAAGCTGTATTGCAAATCTGCCGCATGAGAAGTGAAAGGCTGCAGCATTCCAGCATCCCCCTATACCAAGATCATCTCTGCCTGGAACAAGATGAATGATTCTTTTATCTTTTTGGGCATATTCCCTCAGCAACTCTGTCGTGCCGTCCGAAGAATGATTATCGACAACTATAAGGTTAAATGGGAAGCCCGTTTTCTGGATCAAAACGGAATCAACGGCATCTGAAATTGTTTTTATTCTGTTCCTGACAGGCATTATTACCGAAGCCTCAACAGGAAAAGAACCTCTGTTCAGGTTGACTTTCCTGAATTCAGGTTTAAGCCAGCCTCCGGTTGATTTAAGATGACCTGTACATGCCTTTTCCATCTCTGCCTGTATTTGCCTGTTCCGGGGATCTACATAATCGAACATTTTCCGGCCCGATTGCCGGGTGTCAGTTTCTGTTTCAGTATAAAGATATTCCGGTATCCTTAATATACTGTTTTTTTCCGATACATTCAACCTCAGGCTGTAGAGTCCGGCAAACCGGTAACCGGCAGGGATTTTTGAAGCAGCTTCTTTTAAAGCAGAGGTGCGGTAAAGCATAACCGATCCGAAGTTAAAATCGTCACGCAGACTGCCCTGCTGATAATCCAGAACCGGACAGGGTAAAACCACTCCCTTGTTAAGTTCAAAATAGTTGGAATAGACCATACCTGCCCCTGTATCATCGGCTACCTGCATCATTCGTTGCAGCGACATCTCTCCCAACCTTAAAGTGAGGCTTTTGGTACAAATCAGCACATAATCATTGTCTGCCAACAATCCCATATTTTTTACAGCAGCAGTCGTGGACATGGAGACAATGTCAAGCATCTCAACATTTTCAGGTATACGGATATCTCCAATCTCAGGTTTACCAAAAATAAAAACATTCTTTATTACCCCCGTTTTTTCCAGTTGTTTGAGGTTTACAGAAAGATCTTCCACCTTTTCTGCAGGTAAAAAACATGTGATACGTTGTTCCATATATAAAGGCCTTTACAATAATATCTGCACTTATCATATAATAAAGGTAACATTGCACCAGAACGCTAAAATAACCATTTTTTATACCTTTGCGAAAAGTCGTCAATTTTGATCAAACAATATGATACTTATAGCAGACAGTGGATCAACCAAAACCACCTGGTGCATAATCCGGGATAAGGAGAATAATATTGAAACATGCGAAACAGGAGGTATCAACCCTTTTCTGCAAACTTCAGAGGAGATATCCCGCGTACTGATGCAGGAATTTTGCATTAAAACAGGTCCTTATGCTGCCGTTTTTTTTTACGGCGCAGGCTGTGCCAATCCGGAAAAGAATGAAAAAGTAAGAAAATCTCTGAGCAGTTTTTTTAATTCAGAGGATGTCCTGGTAGACTCCGACCTGATGGCAGCAGCCCGTTCACTATGCGCTAACAGGCCCGGCATAGTAGCCATACTTGGCACAGGATCAAATTCCTGTTATTACGATGGCATGAAGATAAGCAGACATGTACCCCCGCTTGGATATATCCTGGGAGATGAGGGAAGCGGCACCGTACTTGGAAGAAAACTGCTCTCAGATATACTTAAAAACCAGCTCCCTGAAAAAATACGTGAGGAATTTTTCAAAAAATACAAGCTTCAGCCTGCAGAAATTCTCGATCATGTTTACAGAAAACCTTTCCCAAACAGATTTATGGCAAATTTTACTCATTTTCTTGCGGAAAGAATTGATCATCCCTCAATATATAATCTGGTTAAAGAGAGTTTTTCAGAATTTTTCAACCGCAATATCAGGCAGTTTCCGGAAGCTGCCAACCTGCCTGTTAATGTAACCGGAAGCATAGGCTGGAATTTCATGGATACACTCACTGAAGCGGCATATGAAACAGGATTCAGAACAGGTTTTATTACAAAGGACCCTATGGAAGGCCTGCTGCAATATCATAAAAACCATAACCTCTGAAATGATGCAAAGAAGTAAAGATAAAGATCTGAAGAAGATCATAACCGAGCAACCTTCAAAATACCAGGAACTGGATAAAATGTCAGTAAGGGAACTTATTGAAGGAATCAACAGGGAAGATGCACATGTACACAAAGCAGTCAGAAAGGCCCTGCCCCAAATTGAAAAACTTATTGAGCAGATACTCATCAGAATGAAAAAAAGCGGCAGGGTGTTTTACCTGGGATCAGGTACCAGCGGGAGATTGGGTATTCTGGATGCATCGGAGCTGCCTCCTACCTTTGGTGTGCCTGATAATATGGTAATAGGGCTTATTGCAGGCGGTGATGTTGCTTTGCGCAAAGCTGTTGAAAAGGCTGAAGATAACCCGGAAAAAGCATGGGAAGACCTGCAACGGTATAATATCAACACCCTTGATACGGTAATAGGTATTGCCGCCTCAGGAACAACCCCTTATGTTGTGGGAGGATTGGAACAGGCAGGGGATAAGGGATTGTTGACCGGGTGTATAACCTGCAACCCCGGATCTCCTGTTGCGCAGGTAGCGGAAATACCGGTTGAAGTAATAGTGGGACCGGAATTCCTTACCGGAAGCACCAGGATGAAAGCGGGAACTGCCCAGAAAATGGTGCTTAACATGATCACCACCTCACTAATGATCAAACTGGGAAAGGTAAAAGGCAATAAAATGATCAACATGCAGCTTACAAACAAAAAACTGGTAGGTCGCGGAACAAGAATGATAATGGAAGAGTTATCACTTGATGCAGAAGAAGCCAGGGACCTTTTGTTAAAGCACGGATCTGTCAGAGTTGCAATTGAGGCCTGGAAAAAAAATAATTACTAACCTCTTTTTTCTGACCGCTTTCTTAATTTGTCGGCCGATCTGAGCACCAGATCCCTGGTTGCATCATAACCCATGCATGCATCGGTTATTGAAATACCCCATTCCAGAGAAGAGCTGTCAAATCCTCTCAGGTCTTTTTCAATTTTCTGCTTGCCCTCCCTGAGATTTGTCTCAGTCATCAGTCCCACTATCGCTTCATTTCCGTCGCATATCTGCTGAATTACATTGTCAAAGACCGGGGGCTGTTTTTTGTAATCGCCTCTTGAATTGCCGTGACTGCAATCAATAATAACCCCGTTTTTGATACTTTTATCGGCCATGGCTTTTTGCACAAGCTCCAGGCTGGATCTGTCATAATTGGGCCTGATCCCACCTCTCAGGACAAGGTGCCCGGTATCATTTCCTGTGGTGGCGACCACACTTGCATTTCCATATTGATCAATCCCTATGAAACATGTTTCATTCTTAAGTGCTATCAATGAATTAACCGCCGCATCAATATCTCCCCTTGTACTGTTTTTATAACCAACCGGCATCGACATGCCCGACATCATCTCCCGGTATAACTGGGTTTCACTTGTCCTCGCCCCTACTGCTGTCCATGATATCAGATCTGAATAATACTGCGGAGTAAATGGATTAAGAAATTCTGTGGCAGCCGGCAGCCGGCACTCACTGACAGCATATATCAAAATATCCCTTGCCAGCTCAAGTCCTCTTTCAATATCCCAGGTATCATTAATGTGTGGATCATATATCATACCTTTCCATCCATCGATCGTTCTCGGTTTTTCAAAATAAAACCGTGCGGCAACAAGAAACTGGTCTTTTACCTCTTGGGCCATAAGGGCAATTTTATGTGACAGCTCCTTTGCCTGATCCGCATTATGAATTGAACAGGGACCTATCAACAGCAGCTTGCGACTGTCCTCCCCTCTTATAATGGCAGTTATTTCCTGTCTTGATTTTTTTACAACTTCCTTGCCGCCGGCTGCAACCGGCATATTTGAAACAAAATCTGCCGGTTTGGGCAGCATACGGTAAAATCTGATCCGCTTATCGGTAACCCCGTTTAACCCAGACATTTTTAAATTCGTGATTTAATGAAACATAATCTATACTTCCGGACAGCTTGCAGGCAGCAGGCTGCCCGGGATAACTGAATAATTTAAAAACACAAAGATAATAATCAAATCCCGAAGTTTCTCATCAGGGGCCGGTTTTCTTTAACTTTACAGAGAAACTGCTTCCCTTACCCTCCTGACTATCAACAGTGATAGAACCCCCGTGTATTTCGATAAACTCCCTGCAAAGAATCAGTCCCAGACCTGTACTCAGTTCACCTTCGGTTCCCGTGCGGCTTGTTTTTACATCGTCGAGGGCAACCAGCATTTTCCCATGCTCATCTCCATGGTCGCCGGTAAGTGAAATAAAATAATAATCCCGCTAAACACAAAAGAAAAAGGCATGGGATCCAGTCCCCCGGGAAACATACCTGAAATATAAATTAAAAAAACAATAAAAGGGACTACGTTTTTCCCTTTGGGAAAAAAGCCCTGCGGGGAAAGTGAAGTTCAAAGTTCAAAATAAATATCGTTAACATGTTATCGTTAATGGCTTTTTAAGCGCCTATTGAACCGGCAAGAACAATACCTGCCTGCCTGAGGAAGGCAGGTGCCTCGGTGAGCCACATTCTGACAAGAATAATGATACTGCAGGAAATGGCAATTACGGTATAAGCATGGTCAACCCAGTACCAAACGCCGGGATTGAAAGCATAAACCGGAAAAGGTCCGTAATCATAAATATAACCCCCTTCAATAAAAAGAAAACTCAACAGGAACATCAGGGGGAACATCCCATGCAGATGGACACGCGTTCCCGGTAAACCCGTCAGAAGTCAATCATGGCCTTCATCACACCATCTTTATATCCTGCAACCAGCTCAAAAGCTTCCCTGGTTTTGTCAAAAGGAAACCGGTGTGTGACCATGGATTTCACATCTACTGATTTATCTGAGATCAAATCAAGTGTATCTCCCAGTGCATGATTCTGCCTTCTGATATTTATAAGGCTTATTTCATGGCGACGCAACTTGTCGGCATCGAAGGACCAGCGATCGAAATCAGGTATTCCTACTATAATAATTTTACCTCCCGGTTTTACCAGATCAACAGCCTGATCCATTGCCTCCTGTTTACCACAACATTCGAAAACCATATCCAGACCGGGAGGTTCCTCACCCAGAACAGTTTCAACTATATCTTCCTTATCCGGATTACCCGACCATAAAGCTCCGTTTCCTGATGCCATCGCAATGCGTTCGCTTATCCTGTCAGTGACATAAATTTTTTCAGTACCTCCGGCCAGTGCTGCAAGTAAAACGCTCATACCTATAGGCCCAAAACCGAGTATTCCAATCACAGGGTCTTTCCCGGGCAATGCCTGCCTCAAAGCATACACCCCGATTGCCAGAGGTTCGGAAATTGCAGCTTCATCATAGCTCATGTCTTCGGGCAGAGGAAAACAGCTTGATTCCGGCATTACCAGGTATTCAGACAGGCATCCCTCAGCCTGTCCCGGGCATCCCAGAAACCTGAGCTTACGGCAGGTATGGAGCCGGCCGGCATTACACTGATCACATTCCATACATGGCATTGCCGGTTCGATTGCAATACGGTCGCCCGGCTTAACCCTGTTCACCTCCGGTCCCACATCCAGAACTTCACCGGCACCTTCATGACCTACGGTAAAGGGGTAGTCCACTACCTGGCTGCCTATACGGCCCCTGGTAAAATAATGAATATCAGAACCACATACACCTGTAACCCTCATTTTAATCCTGACATCATCAGGATTTGAAATAAAAGGATCAGGAATATCCCTCATTTCCATTTTCCTGATTCCGGTTAACATCATTGATCGCATATTCAGGGTCTTGTTTCACCGGCAACGTCATACACAATAACCTCAGCAGGTTGAGAGGCAAGTTCCCCAATTTTTTCACCATATTCTTCAAAATAAGGGGCGGCAAAATGAGCCTCTACCGCTGCCTGATCTACATAAGTTTCATATACCAGGAACCTGGTCGGGTCCAGTGGATCCTGAAAAAGCTCATATCCGGTACAACCGGGTTCCTGAAGGGTCAGTTCGATGAGTCCCTGGAAAAGATCTATAAACTCATCAACATGTTCAGGCTGAATAAATATTCTGGCTGCAATAATCTTTGAATATTCTTTCTCTTCTGCAGAGACCTTCTCCCTGTCAGCACCACATCCTGTAAGAAATGTATAAATCAATACTGCAATAATAAAAACATATTTTTTCATTTTAGTTTTTTTAGGTTATCAATTTAATTCTTATATCTTGATCACTAACAAATTACAATAACTTGTTTTCTTTACGGGTTCAAAAATAGTAAATTTTACCATTCCTTCAGCAGATAATCGCACCTATGATTCAATCTTCCACAATAAAACCCTGAAAAATGACCCGGAAAGATGAATCAGGAATATTATTAAGGCTTGTTATTATAAATATAAAAAGCTAATTTTATATGTGACTTTATGAAATTTTAAAATAATTGACATGTA
>PXAP01000118.1 GCA_003567115.1 Bacteroidota bacterium | reverse complement strand
TCAGCCGGGAAAGGGCTCAGGGTTTTATGGCCTGGCTGGACAGGTAACTTGCACTTTAAATTGAATGTAATGAAAAAATCATTTTTAACTATGGCTTTGCTGGTAGCAGGATTAAGCCTTTCAGCGAAAGCCGGCTCAAGTGAAGCTTTCGCCGCCGGTACCGGATATAGTACCGGTAAAGTGGATAAAGACTGTGATATCGCGGCCGGTTATGATATTCATGCCGGCAAAGTCGACAAAGCCCGCAATGCTGCAGCCATCCGGACGGCGATCGACAGCATTGCCCGGGAACATGGGATTCCCTCCGTTGCCTTCGCGGTGGTAAACCGTGACAGTATAATCGTGTCGGATGCGATTGGCTTTGCCGATGTTGAAAATGAAATACCTGCAACACCTGGCACGGTTTACCGGGTGGGGTCGGTCACCAAAACCTTTATTGCGCTGGGAATCATGCATCTTGTTTACGAAGGCAGGCTTGACCTGGACGACCGGCTCTCTGATATTGTACCTGAAATTCCTGTAAAGAACCCCTGGGAGGATAGTCACCCGGTATTGCTCAGGCACCTGCTTGAGCACACTACCGGGTTCAGGGACCTTTACCTGAGAGATTTTGTTATTTCCCCGGGGACTCCCCTTCCGGATATGGAGTATGCCGTTATGAGAGAACCGGAATATTGGAAAAGTCGCTGGCAGCCCGGTACAAGAATGGCATATTCAAATCCCGGATATTCACTTCTTGGATACATAATTGAAAAATTCAGCGGCAAGCCCTACAACGAATATCTGGAGGAAATAATACTGGTACCTCTGGGAATGGTTGACAGCGGTTTCCTCGGAAGAGACCAAAGCCGGCTGGCAGTTTCGTACGACAGGGATCAGAATCCGCAAACACCACTGCCGATTCTTGATCATCCGGCGGGTTATCTGCACACCACCCCGGTAGATATGGCCAGATTTATACGTTTTATGCTGCTGCGGGGCGTGATCGGCCATGCAGGCACCGGTCCCGATGGTATGCGACATGAGAGAGTAACAGGCGTTACTGAGAGAGAGGAGTATCCCTTCCGGCATTCCGGCATTGGTCACGGGAGCCCCGGGTTCATGCCCGAAGAGCTTTTCAGGCTCATGGAGAGGCCCACCTCGATAGCCGGGGCAGTCAATGATATGCTGGGTTACGGCCTGGGTCTCTACTCGGTTGCAGCCAGGGGCAATGTCGGTGCAGGCCACGATGGTGGGATTGACGAATACCTCTCCTCATTTGCCTGCTTTCATGATGCCGGAGCGGCATACTATTTCACCATTACCTCAATGAACCCGCAGGGGGCAATGGCAATAACCGAATACCTGCAACATACCCTGCTTGATGAGGTTATCCCGGTCTCAGAAAATATTACCGACCATCATGCCAATATTGAAGGCTGGTACAGGATCGGTTCGTACCGGCTTGCGCTGGCAAAAATCCTTCACGACCTGTTTGACCCGGTAAAGCTGGAGGTTGTTGATGATACCCTCAGGATGGGTGGTTTTTCAGGCGAAAGCACCAATCTTATCTCAACCGGCGATGGTTATCACAGGTTAGAGGAGAGTCCCCTGCCAACACACTGGATAGGGGAGCATGAAGGCAGGATGGTGATCTCCTCCAGCTTTGACCTGGCTGGCGGTTATTATGAGCAGACAGGGGCATTCAGTGCCTTATGGAAGACATGGGGGCTTATAATTTCCATGCTGGTTTTTATTCTCTGTTCACTTGTCTGTTCTGTAAATTACCTGGTAGCACGTATTAAAAGGAGCCGGGTTAATTCAGGATCGATGATCTGGCCGGCTGTGGGACTGCTTTGCTTTGTTCTTATGATTATTTCCTTAAGCAGTCTTCCTTCGCTTATGATGCTTGGCAGTGTAAATATCTATACTGTTGCTGCTGCAGTGTTCTCAGGGGTGTTTGCACTGTCCTTCGTATTCGGCATATTAAGCTTCCGGAAAGGTAAAACCCACAAGGCTGCCTGGAAGCGGATTCCCCTTATTGCCGGATATGTTGCCTGGGCATATATAATTGTTCTACTGGCATCTTACGGACATATGCCCGTCACGACCTGGATATGGTAACCCTGCACGGAAAGGATATATACATGGCGGAAAGGATCACAAAATAGCAGAAAGGATCACCGCATAGCGGAAAGGATCACTGCGTAGCGGAAATCTTTGGCATGTCATGAAAAACATACAATCTATCCATGATATTGTCTTTATATACCGACAAATACCGCATAAGATTGTCGATGTTAAAAGACAATTAAACAGGTTAATCTATGGATCAGTGCATTCAGCTTCTCAACATATTTTATCTCTACCGGCCCTGCCTTTATCCGGTTGCAGTTGAATTTTATGCTGTTCTCATTTACAGTTTCCTTTCGGGGAACAATTCAAGAAGGCCCTGCCTGTCCGGTTTGCATATCCCCCTTTCGGTAATGAGGCCTGTCACCAGCCTTGCGGGGGTAACATCAAAAGCGTAGTTGGCAGCCCTGCTGTCTTCCGGGGTCAGCAATACCCTTTTTATTTCTCCGTCACACAGCCCCTCGATATATCTGACCTCGTCCGGTTCTCTTTCTTCGATCGGTATCTCTTTCATTCCGTCCTGTATTTGCCAGTCTATCGATGAAGAGGGCAGGGCCACATAAAAGGGAACATTGTTATCTCTTGCCGCAAGGGCTTTCAGGTAGGTTCCGATCTTGTTGGCCACATCTCCGGTACTGGTGGTCCGGTCAGTGCCGACAATAACCATATCCACCATCCCGTGCTGCATCAGATGTCCCCCTGCATTATCGGCAATAACGGTATGCGGCACCCCCTGCTGCTTCAGTTCCCATGCAGTCAGGCTTGCACCCTGGTTCCGGGGGCGCGTTTCATCCACCCACACATGAACATTAATCCCTTTTTCAATTGCTGCATATACTGGTGCCGTGGCGGTGCCCCAATCCACCATTCCAAGCCAGCCTGCATTGCAATGGGTCAGAATATTGACCGTTTCGCCACCCTTTTGCCTGCTTAGTTCCTTAATTATGGTGACGCCATGTTCCCCAATCCTTTTGCAATAATCAACATCCATTTCGGCAATATCCCCTGCTGTTTTATATGCAATGGAGATCTTTTCCTGCACAGTTTTTCCGGTTTTTATTGCCTGCAACTGTATTTCAACTGCCCAGGAGAGATTGACAGCAGTGGGCCGGGAAGCTTTAAGCTTTTCCCTGGCATCTTCCATAAACCTTCCGGCCAAATTATCCTCCGGTGCTTCCAGCGTTGCAAGATACATTCCATAGCCGGCAGCTGCTCCTATCAGCCCGGCTCCCCTGACATGCATCTCCCTTATGGCAGTGATCATCTCATCCAGGGAATGCAGGTCCTCCACAATGAATCTGTGGGGCAGCCAGCGCTGGTCAATGACCCGGATCACCTTTTTATTATTCCCATTTACCCAGATAGTGCGGTAATGCTTTCCATTCACATGCATATATAAAATGCTTTTGATACTTACCTGATGGTTGCTTTTCCTCCCGGGTTTAGTTATTTAATTAGGAGGACTTTGATATAATGTTTAATGTTGGATAAAATACCTTATAACACAAATATACACTTTTGCAGTCTCAGTGCAAGTTTGCCCGGTTACGGAGAAGATTTTTTCAGGGCCTTTCTGCAATGACAGGATTATACATTGTCACAAAGAAATCGTTTATTATACCATAAATGTCAAACCACTCCCAGATGGTAATCTTACGCGGATTATCAGGTCTTTCAACCCACTCGCCTTCAATATAAATTGGTGCAGGGTGCTCGTAGCTTTCTGCCCAGTCGGGATTCTTAACTATGGCTACCGCAGCCTGGTCAAACAGCGGTCTGCTGGGAGGATCTCCACCCATATTATACCACTCAAACAGGTTAGCCGAATAATCACCCCAGTTATCGAACTGACCTCCATGCCGGCCTGTTATTGGCTCTGGTATCCTGGGGCCTTTCCCAGGCATCCTGTGAAGGATTTGTGCCTGGGTAACTCTCACTGCAGTTGTGCCGGAGGGTTGACCATAGCGTACTGTCACCATTTCAAATGGAACATCCTCATCAAGAATATAGTTCATAGAGGGGATATCCCAGTTCTGGTTATGCTCTCCCGGCCGGGGATAGTTTGACCCAAGCCATACTATCCGGACATTTTCTGCAATTGCAGGTTCTTTTTTCAGGGCAAGCGCAATGTTGGTAAGTTTACCAACCGGCAGAAGTATCAGTTCCTGGCCCCGGTCCCTTAGGGCTTGTTCAATAATGAAATCAACTGCTTCATGTCCGTCAAATTCCTGTTCATGGATATGATCTTTTATTTCCTCGAAAGAACCGTTTGCGCCTTTATATAGCGGAATATCTTCAAATACAGTGCAAAGCTGCATTATCCTTTTTGCTTCATCATACTGTCCATCTATATGACCGCTGATTCCATGTCCGGGACCGCTTGTTGCGTTGACAGTGACCCCTTCAACAGCAAAAACGTCACCGTTGAAAAGGAGATAGGCCAGGGCATGCTGGTCGTCAATCTCGTTATTTGCATCTGTATCAAAAATAACCTGGTGCCTGAAAGCAGGTTCTTCAGTTTTCTCAGGAGCTTCCGCACAGGAGAAAAGGACAGCGCCGAATACCATAATAAATGCGGTCAGGTATGCACCCGAACCGCTGATTTCATTGAGCATACTGATAATTGATTTTTTCATCTGAATAAGGTTTTTTGGGTAAGATCAAATCCGCCTTGCAAAAATTTTCACGCTTATTTGTGGAATTTTTCACATTGCTCATTTGATCAGGTTTATAAAAAACATTGAAATACTGATTCATATTGTTCTATTATGCTTTCGCAAATCCATGCAGCAGCCGGAGTTGTATATAAGATCAATCAAGTACCCTTACGATGGCTACATACGAACGGTGATTGCCGGGGTCGAGCGTGATTATGCGCTGGGGCCCCCACCAGTGGTTGTTGCCGTCGAACTGATCCCATTTGGGCTCTATGATCTCCTCGTCGCTCCACCTGAGCGATGCGAGATCAAGCCATTTAACCGAAACTTTTTCGGCATGCACCCAGGGATCCAGGTGGACAGTAGCACGGCCTCCCGGGAAATATATTGCATAAACCTTACCTATATCGGCCATGCAATAGACATCGACCGAGTTGCCAACGGTCTGGAACGCCTCGTAGGGTTCGGCGCTGAAAATGTCAAACTCATCAAGGAACATATTTACCGCCCTCAGGGTTTGTTGGGCCCGTTCATTGATCCCGATCCCCCATCCCCATGTTCCTCCGGCTCTCATTGCCGGTCTGTGGAACCTGGTAGAGGCTGCCCCTCCGAAAATGTTCCTCCAGAAAC
Source organism: Bacteroidota bacterium (assembly GCA_003567115.1). GTDB lineage: Bacteria > Bacteroidota > Bacteroidia > Bacteroidales > PUMT01 > PXAP01. The sequence continues at coordinate 1,370 of PXAP01000118.1, read as the reverse complement.
GCTCGACAGCCTCTTTCTCGGTGCCCGCGGCAGTGTTCAATCCAACCCCCTGCCCGTAAACCTTTACATTATTTATGGGCATAGGGCCCTCATCGCTCATTGCGATAATCCTCCTCCAGAAAAGCAGGTTTTCGTAATGTTTTTTGCCTGAAACCGGCCCGACAGCATCCTGGTTATTCTGGGAGACTTCTGTAAAGCTGTATATGTCTCTGTAATTCATTGCCCTGCGTACCGAATTGTCGGGTGTGAACAGCATGGTGGTTACATGAATTTCCCTGCCATGCCTTCTTGCGGCATCCTTTATATATGTTGCCCAGTGGTTGTCCCACTCAGCGCCAAGCCCGCTCTCATTTGCTATATTGTAAAAAATGTGCCCGTACTGTGCCGAAATCGAAATAAGCTTATCAATATAACGATGCTGATATTCAAGTACCGGTTCATTGTTGGTAGCCAGTGAACCGCCGTAATAGTCCCATGCATTTTCTATCGTTCCCGCTTCCCAGGTTATGTTGTTTTCAGGATTGAGAGGATGAATTGCAAACCGGCCGTAAACATTATCACCCGACAGATCAAACCAGTCCCATAAAGTAAGGTGTACTATAACATCACGCTTTTCGGTTTCATCGAGAAAGAATCGCAGCTTATCCCAGTACTCCTCATTCCACTGCTCAAGGTCGTACAGGCCGTCTTCAATCTCTTTGGGTGCGAATGTGTCGCCCTCATTTCTGTCGCTCATGGTGTTGCGAACGTAATTCCCGCCAACAGATTCAATAAGGTTAAGCTGATCGATAAGCACGTCACCTGTCCATTGCCACAGGTTGTCCCGGTCGCTGGCACCGATGAGCATTTTGGGTTTACCCTGGTATTCCCAGTACCACGGGTTGTTCCTGTAGGGTTGAAGGGGTTCGTCATCAACATATCCGGTGCCTGTTATCCCGGCAGAATTTAGCTTTTCCTGTCCCGGAGCATTTGCATTTTCTGCTGTTGCATTTTTAACGGGAAAAATAAAAAGTGCAGAAACCAAAATGGCCCGGACAAAGTTTTTTATTATACTTTTCATTTCAAAATATTTATTATGATTGCAGTTAATTGTCAGATTAATACTGATATATTTACCGTGACAGGAATCTGTCTGCTTACGGTCTTCGGGCAATAACATAGTTATCCATTGTGACAAAGAAATCGTTGATGATACCGTAAATATCAAACCATTCCCAGATGGTGATGGTGCGGGGGTTATCAGGTCTTTCAACCCACTCGCCGTCAATAAAAATTGGAGCGGGATGCTCATAGCTTTCCGCCCAGTCCGGATTCTTTACAATAGCCACCGCTGCCTGGTCAAAAAGTGATCTTGCCGGGGGATTTCCATA
>PXAP01000204.1 GCA_003567115.1 Bacteroidota bacterium | reverse complement strand
TATGGTTCTGGACTGCAGAAGTCTTACCTGATCCCGTTCATATATACGATTATAGGATGATTTATATATCTGAAAAAGTGCCTCGGAATAAGTAACGAACCGGTTACTCCGCATTACTCCTTCCCGGTAAAAATTGAAAAGATATACAGGTTCATCACCATAATTCTCATCAATTTTTTCTATAGCAGATTTAACTAAAGCCAGCGGGTCATAATAGCGGATCATAACTTCCTGAATTGATATATAATCGGTTTCCATTAAAATATCCACCTTATTATCCTTGAATAGCTTTACCGGCAGCAGCTGACTTTTATATCCGATATGGGAAACAGATACCTGATTATCTATGTATTCATCAGAAAGTTTCAGTTGAAAAACCCCGTCGTGATTTGTAGTAATCCCCACAGCCTTCCCTTTTATTCCAACGTTTGCATAATTTAAAGGCCTTCGTGTGGCTTCATCCAGAATGCGACCCTGAATTGTGAAATATTCCCTTTCATCTTCGGATATGAAATCGGGATCACCTTTTTCATCCTCTTTTTCCGGTCTGTAAATCAGGATATGGTTTTCAATTATATTAAAAGCAAGTGAAGTATCATCAATAATTTCATCCAGCCAGGATTGCATAGTTCTGTTTCCTGATCTGATCCTGACTCTTTTATCAGAGTCCAGCACCTCGGTATCATATACAAAATTATAGCCCGCCTGAAGAGATATAAGATTAAGAATTTTGTATATACTTGAATTTTGCCTCTGAAGCGAAATTTTCTGTTGAAAAATTGCCTGCTGTGAATTAACAATTCCAGGTATCAGAAAGAGAATTACAAGAACCGGGAATCTGATCCGCAACAGAACTTCCGATAATAGATTGTATCTTCCCAATTTCCTTGTTTTATTTAATATTGACCAATGCACCATAGCAGCAGGTTTACATGAGGTTCCGGAACAGATCAGTTGTTTTTGAGAATATCCGCTAACAGACATCCGGAATAAATCCCTTAAAAAAACCACTTCTTATTACTTATTAAAACAAAAATCAGATCATTACAGTATAAATAAATCATAAAAACTGAATTAAATTTATTCCATATCCGTCAACAGAACCTGCATATAATTGAAACGTTCTCCCAGGAATAATTTCCTGATGAATCCCCATGTTACTGTGTAACACAAAAAGACATGAACAAACCAAGGGGATCCATGCGTTTGAAAAACTGAATATGCATTAAGTGCAAAACATAATTCACTGATTATTAAATTGATTAACCTGATTTGTACGCATGAAAGTAATTAGAAAAAACACATTATAACAAACAGTTAATCTGAGCTATACACGAACAAGATTGATTTCTAACGGATAATTCGGGTTTATTATTTATCACTGAATATTATACCTGAATCAGGCAGTATCTCATAATCAAGGCCCAGGGAAAAGGCAATAACTTCAGCTATTGTACCTATTGTGTTGTTATGGTAGGTAACCGTCAACCTTCTGTTTCTTATTGCATCGTCTTCAAAATAAATATTTACGTTGAAGTTCCTGCCCATAACCGAAGCGATGTTCTCCAGCTTTTCATCCCTGAACTGCATCCTGTTCATTCGCCAGGAGAGATAGGTCCGGTCAATTACCTGTGATTTTTTCATCCGGTTGATATTACCGGTGAGCATTTCCCATTCACCTACAATTTCAGAATTACCGGGCATTTCCCTAAGGGTAACGCTGACGTTGCCTTCCTCAACTATCAATTCAAAATTGTCATCACACGATTTAAGATTGAATGCTGTACCCACCACCTCAATCAGTGCGTGGTTTGTTTCAATTAAAAAGGGATGATCCCTGTCAGGAATAATATCAAAAAAAGCCTCCCCGCTGAGGAATACTTTCCTCTGCCCTCCACTGAAGAATTCCGGGTAATTAAGGAGGCTGTTATCAGCCACATATGCGACACTACCATCTTCGAAAGTCTTAACGAAAGTACTGTTATCTGTTCCAGTTCGTAATGTAAGATGTTTTGGTGATCTCAAATCAGAAAACAGAAAGTAACTCAGGCTTCCGACAGCTATTATAACCAGTAAAGTCGCAGCATAAGCCAGTCTGCGGGTTACCGGTGAAACCAAAACACTCTTCGTTTGCTCCTGTATCAAACCATCTTTTTCCAGCCTGTACAGGACCTTTTCCCACGCCTGATCAGTGTCAACCTTTTTGTATTCTTTTAAATTATTCATTTAAACATAGTCTGTTATTTGAAATTTGATCAATGTATTTTTAATACTTCACAACATATCTGATTTAAAGTATTCACCCAATCTTTTCCTGAGTAGTTTAAGAGCCTTCCCAATATTTGACTCAACTGTTTTCACAGAAATCGACAACTCTTTTGCAATTTCAGTATATTTCAGTCCATCAAAACGGCTCATACGAAAAATCTGACTGCAACGCTCAGGCAGATCTTCAAGGGTTTTTTCAATAAGCCTGTTTAATTCCGTATATTCCAATTCACTGTTTTCATGTCCGGAATGATCTTTACTTATATCCTTTACCTTATCAGCATATTTCCTTCTTACAGCCTGGGCTTCGAGATATTTAAGCGAATTATTCTTTATCGCCCTGTATAAATATGATTTAACGGAAAACCGTATATTTATCTCTTTCCTGTTTTTCCAGTAATTATAAAAAAAATCCTGAACGATCTCTTCTGAGGCATCAATATCCTTTATAAAACTGAATGAAAAATTCACCAGTCCTGCATAATACTTCCTGAAAAGCTTTTCAAACTCAACAATATCGTCATTCCCGCTTCTCCCCTTTAATTTGATCCCCTTAAATGCCATATTCAAAAACATTTAGGGCAAAGATACGAATAATTCCCCCTTACCAGTCGAGCTGACTGTTTAATTTCTTTATTGCAGCTTCGACTGACTGGTCCGGTTTAATGTAGTTATATTCACACCAGTAATCATCCGCAAAATAAACCGGTACCTGATCTGAAAGAACAGCAGAATTCATGAATGCTTCACCTGATGAAAATCTGTCAATATTTTCATCACTTCGACCGGTAACAGCCAGTTCCGACACAATTGTATATCCTGTCCTGAAAAGTCCCCTGCGCCGGTCAGCAGAAAACTCAAGTTCATACCTCAGGTAATTTATATGATATTTTCCATCAGCCTCCTTATACTTTACAAGATATTTGGTTTTTACCGGGTTAAAACGCAATCCTGCAGGCTTCCCAAGCAGGAAACTGCGTGCCGCTTTATTACTGTCACTCAGATCAAGACTGAATTCAGCCTTTGTAATTGCCTGTCTGTCGGTCGAAATAAACAACTTCCCGTAATAAAGAGGGTAATTCAATATAGCACGGGGGCTAAAAGCTATCACATAATTTGATATATCATCTATCTTAATTATATCCACCAGCTCAAAACTGTAATAATTGATAGTTTCGGCCGATATAAGAAGATCCCGGTTTTTTACTATATCCAGTAACATTGAAACATGTGGTCCGCCCTGCAGTTTTACAAGAAGAGTATCATCCTTTTCGACATCACAGATCTTCCTCCCACGGCTTATCCTGAACATGTCCTTATCGCCGGTTGAATTATAGGGTGACTTATAGATATCAACCACTGCTTCGGAGATTGACACATAATCCCTCTGCCGCATGACAGTCTCCCGGTAAAACCCGGTAAGCCGGTAAGGTACAACAGGATAGTTCTCATAAATGCTGTTTATGGCTGCTGCCACCAGAGACCTGGCATTAGCTGGTCTTATGACTATTTCACCGGGAACAACAGAATAAGGTTCAATCAAAAACTCCCTGGAGTTATCTGTAACTTCATCAATACTGAAGTCTGTCCGCCTGTAGCCGGCAGCAGATATAGTGATGCCGGATACATCAGGCAAAAACGGAATTTTCAGAGTAAACTCCCCGTCCAGGTTAGACACGGTACCAATCTGGCTGTCCGATACAGTAATACCGGCAAAGGCAACATATCTGCCGATAACGGCATCCTTCACCGTGCCATTCACCGTATAATATCCGGGCAGAACATCCTGGGCATAGAGTGTAGGTATGAAAATTGCAAAAAACAAAAAATTTACCGGCCAAATCATTAATCTGATAATATCCCTCATAATTTTATATCCTATCCGCAAAACGGTTATGATCACTTCAACTACAAGACCGGTAAATCTTTGTTTTCCCCTATGCCAAAGATCATTTATTTCAAAGTTTTTTCTCAATCCGGCCAATTATTTCAGTCAATCATTACCATGGGCAGATTATTCAGATAATCCTCCTGAATCCATGCACCCAGCCCCACTTCTTCGGGAACACTAACCATGCCATCCTTTCCATATTCAATACCGCCCCGGACAGGGTCTTCTTCCATCATCATGGGAGAATCGAAATCACTGAACACGATATGATCATTTGATAGTGAAAAGTGTGCTGAAGCAGTAAAAGCAAGCCGTGTCTCGACAAATCCGCCAACCATCATCTTTATTCCTGCAGCAGATGACAGATCAGCAATTTTTCCGGCCTTAAGCAAACCGGAGGATTTCCCGAGTTTGATATTTATAAAATCGCATGCCCTCATTTTTATCAGACGTGCGGCATCGTGGTGATCCAAACAGGACTCATCGGCCATGAGAGGTATCGGACTTGCTTCTCTGATTTCGGGCAAAGACATGAAATCCCACCTTGGTATCGGCTCCTCACAGTACTGAATATTGAATTCCGCCAGGTCATTCAAAATTTCTGCAGTCGTTATTTTATCCCAACCCTGATTGGCATCAAGCCTCAGAGGTATTTCATTCCCGATTGCTGCCCTTATCTGACGTATCCTGTCAATATCGTCATTTTTGTTTTCCCCAAGCTTTACCTTGATGAACGGGAATCCCCTGTGCTTCAGATTGAGAGCCTCTTCAGCCATGCCGGCAGCTTTATCAAGCGAAACCGTATAATCAGTATGGAGTTTCCTGTTGTTCCTTCCCCCCAGGAATACATAAAGAGGCAATCCTTTTTCCTGTGCAGCAATATCGTGCAAAGCAATGTCAAAAGCGCTTTTTATACTGGTATTTCCGTAAATAACCGAATCCATAACTGCAGAACACTTTGCTGTATCGCGGGGATCCAGACCCGTAAGAGCACGGGCCAGGTATTGGGCTACATCGATGCAGGTACCGGTGCTTTCGCCGTTTATGGTGAGTGAGGGACTGCATTCACCGAATCCCGTCATTCCCTCATCAGTTCTTATGCGCAGGTAGATGTTGTCGGCATGTGTGACCGGGCCCAGTGAAATAACAAAAGGCTTTTTCAGTTTAATACTGACTCTGTATACTTCAACTCTTTCAATTCTCATCAGGTATGATTTGATCATTGTATCCAATTATCAAATATAACCCAAACAACCTGTACGTACAAGTATGTTTTCATATATTTACACTTAACTGAAATGCAAAATTCCTGTATACACTTTGAACGGCTCCGGACTGCAGATAACCAAACAACTAACTAAAGCAAATTAAAAATGATAACAGAACTGGCAAAAATGATCGACCATTCGATCCTGCACCCCACACTGACTGATGCCGACCTGGAAAGAGAATGCCGGGTGGCTGCAAAATACGATGTAGCTTCTGTATGCGTTAAGCCCTACATGGTGAAAAAAGCCGCGGAACTTCTCAAAGGAACCGACGTGCTGGTGGGCTGTGTTATCGGATTTCCGGCAGGAAACTCCACCACTGAAGTTAAGGTGTTTGAAACCGGGACTGCCTGCAAGGAAGGTGCAGTTGAAATTGACATGGTGATAAATATAGGGAAGGCCCTTTCGGGGGAATGGGGATATGTTGAGAAGGAAACCGGTGCGGTAACACAAGCCTGCCACAGCAGCGGAGCGATTGTAAAGGTGATCTTTGAAACCGATTATATTACCCGTGACGAGGACAAGATAAGACTTTGCGAAATCTGCACAAAGGTTAATGCCGATTATGTGAAGACCTCATCAGGTTTTGGTTTTGTTAAAGATAAAGATGGCAAATACTACTATACCGGTGCTACAATAGCCGACCTGGAGCTTATGAGAAAGCACAGCGGGCCCCGGGTAAAGGTCAAGGCCGCCGGGGGCATAAGGACACTTGACCAGCTGCTGGCAGTAAGGGAGGCAGGCTGCTCCCGGTGTGGCGCAACCGCCACGGCTGCAATAATGGAAGATGCCATAAAAAGATTCGGGGCCGGAGGATGAAATCAGCTCGTTGTGAACTACCTAAGGAACGTACCCTGTTGCATTGTCAATGAAACAAAGGCAGGCCCCAGTTGGTGGCATTAGCGGGTAGCCGGCCACTCCATCGAATAACCAGTGGGCATTATTTCAGAGTAAATTATAATTTTGCTATATTTACAAATATCGCACAGGAGACAATAATTGAACTCAAATCTGTAATTGCAGAAATTCCAGGCGCTTAGCCGACAAATTTTATCAACAAGTTGTTCAAATTGGCGATTTTCATAAATACCAGATTCCGCGGAGCGGTTTTTTTCAGGCTTGACCTGAAAAAATGCAGGCACTTAATTAATAATAAGTGATATTTTTCCAATAGCATTCATAATAACCACTTTAAAAATCAAAATCATATACCATGAAAAATTCGAGAAGAGAATTCGTCAGAAAAATGGCAATCGGAACTGCCGGTATTACCATGGGCGGACTGGGATTCAATACAAAATCCTACGGACGTATAATTGGTGCCAATGACCGCGTCAATGTCGGAATAGTCGGTTTTTC
>PXAP01000103.1 GCA_003567115.1 Bacteroidota bacterium | reverse complement strand
CTGAAGCTGCCTATACCCATAATGCCAATAATTGAGCTTGTAGGTATTTTTACAAAACCGTTTGTTCTGGCAATCCGTCTTTTTGCAAACATAACAGCGGGACATATCATTACCATGGGATTTTTCACCCTGATATTTATATTCGGGCAAGTATCACCTTCCTTCGGATATGGAGGGTCTTTTCTGGCAGTAGGTTTTGGAATTTTTATCACTTTCCTGGAATTGCTGGTAGCACTTATTCAGGCATATGTATTTACACTGCTCACTTCGCTGTTCATAGGAGCAGCAGTTGAGGACAAACATTAATTTAATTACAAAAAAATTATAATTATCAATCAAATAACTATTCTTTATCTTTAAAATTAAAAATTATGCTGGTATTAACTATTGTTTTACAAGCCGCCTGGGCTGCAACTGTTTCAAAAATCGGAGCTGCCTTTGCAGCAAGCATTTGCCTGCTGGGTGCAAGTTTTGGCATTAGCAAAATAGGTATCACAGCTCTTGAAGCGATTGCCCGGCAGCCTGAAGCAGCCGGGGATGTACGTTCAAACCTGATAGTTGCTGCAGCACTTATAGAAGGCGTAGCCTTTTTTGCCATTGTTGTATGTCTTCTGGTGCTTTTCATGTAATTGCAATAAAAGCGTTGGGTAGCTTCTGCCGGCTGAAAATACGGCAATATTGAAATTTCTGCCGGCCTTATAAAATCCTGTTGTAATTATTACGTTATGTATATGCCTTTTGGTCGCAAAATATTGCGATATAGTTTTTGAATTTAATAGCATGATAACCAAAAAGTAGATGTAATGGATCTGATAACACCCGATTTTGGCCTGTTTTTCTGGATGCTTGTCACCTTCATGCTGGTTTTCATTATTTTGAAGAAATTTGCATGGAAACCCATTATTCAGGCTCTAAGAGAACGCGAAGAAAAAATTCAGACGGGACTTGAAGATGCAGAAGATGCAAAAAATCAACTTGCAAACGTCAAGATCGAATCTGACAAAATTATATCTGAGGCACTCGTTGAAAGGGATAAACTGATCAGGCAGGGCAGGGAGATTAAAGAGCAAATTACAACTGAAGCCAGGGAGCAGGCTGAAAAGGAGGCAAAAAAGATAGTGGAAGAAGCAAAAAGGCAGATTGAAGAAGAAAAAACAGCAGCCATCAACCAGATAAAGGTTCAAATTGCCTCCTTATCGGTTGAAATAGCAGAAAAAATCCTCAGGAAAAAACTTCAGGATGATAACCAACAAAAAGAGTTATTGTATAATTTGCTGGACGATCTTAAAGTCAATTGAACATAATCTTATCTACAGGAATATATCATGAATCACGGCAAAATTCCGCTGAGATATGCAAAAGCTCTTTTTCTTAAAGGGATAGAGAAAAATATGCTTCAGGAATTGTCGGAAGATATAAAAATACTATCAAGTTTTTTTGAGAATTCCCCCTCTGTAATTTCATGGCTTGGAAGTCCGGTAATAGATATTCAAGAGAAAAATGATTTTTTTCGCCAGGAATTAAACGGGCAGCTTACAGATATCTCGTTCAAATTTATTGATCTGATCATAAAAAATAAACGTGAGAAATATTTTCCTGCAATATTAAAAAAATTCATAGAATTTCAAGAAAATGATGCAGGCATCAAAATCATTATTCTTACCACTGCCATTGAAATTGATGAAGCTTTTGAACAAAAAATATCCAGGATCTTTGAAAAAAAATATAACTCCAAGATACATCTTTTTACCAGGGTAAATCCATCTATACTGGCAGGTTTCATAATCCAGACAGATGATCAGCTCTATGATGCATCGCTGGCAACAGAATTAAAAAGGTTAAAAAAGGAATTAACCGGGCAGGTTCTGGAGAAATCTGCCACAAAGAAGGGATCATAAAAAATTAATATCTATTGGTATGAGTGATTTAAAACCAGGAGAGGTATCGGAAGTCATAAAACAACAACTGGAAGATTTTAGTTTGCGGGTTGAACACGAGGAAGTAGGTACAGTACTGCAGGTAGGGGACGGCATAGCCAGGCTCTACGGACTTACAAACGTAAAATCAAATGAGCTGATAGAGTTTGAATCCGGTGTCAGAGGCATAGTCCTTAATCTCGAGGAAGATCATGTCGGCTCAGTATTACTGGGAGATTCCAAATCCGTCAATGAGGGAGACATTGCCAGGCGTACAGAACAGATAGCCAGCCTGAATGTGGGTGAAGGTCTGCTCGGACGTGTTGTAAACACCATGGGTATCCCTATTGACGGTAAAGGCAGCATAAATGGAAAATTATATGAACTTCCTTTTGAACGCAAAGCTCCCGGTGTAATCTACAGACAACCTGTCTCAGAGCCGCTGCATACAGGTATAAAGGCGATAGACGCAATGATCCCCATAGGCCGGGGACAAAGGGAGCTGATAATAGGGGACAGGCAGACAGGCAAGACAGCAATTGCTGTCGATACCATTATTAACCAGAAATCATTTTACGATAAGGGAGAGCCAGTTTACTGCATCTATGTTGCCATAGGCCAGAAAGGTTCTACGGTAGCCCATATAGCCAGGAAGCTTGAAGAAAAAGGAGCCATGAAATACACTGTTATCGTTGCTGCCACTGCTTCCGATCCTGCTGCCCTCCAGTTTTATGCACCTTTTGCAGGTGCTGCTATTGGTGAATTCTTTCGCGATACAGGAAGACCGGCCCTGATAATTTATGATGACCTTTCAAAGCAGGCAGTTTCATACCGGGAAGTATCACTGCTTCTGCGCCGTCCGCCAGGTCGCGAAGCCTACCCGGGGGATGTATTTTACCTGCATTCTCGCCTTCTTGAAAGGGCGGCAAAAATTATCCAGTCTGACAAAATAGCTGCCCGGATGAATGACCTTCCCGAAACTCTCAAGCCGGTAGTAAAGGGAGGCGGCTCGCTCACAGCCCTGCCTATAATTGAGACACAGGCAGGTGATGTCTCTGCATATATACCCACTAACGTGATTTCCATAACCGATGGCCAGATATTTCTTGACAGTAACCTTTTCAATGCAGGGGTAAGACCGGCAATCAATGTAGGAATATCTGTTTCGCGGGTAGGAGGAAAAGCGCAAATTAACTCCATGAAAAAAGTTGCAGGCACCCTAAAGCTGGATCAGGCACAATACAGGGAGCTGGAAGCATTTTCGAAGTTCGGTTCGGATCTGGATGCTTCAACCCTGGCTGTTTTAAACAAAGGCTCCAGAAATGTTGAAATACTTAAGCAGGGGCAATATTCACCTATGACGGTGGATAAACAAATTGCAATCATCTTTTGCGGCACCAGGGGATTGCTAAATGAGCTAGAGATTCAGCAAATAAAGAAATTTGAAACAGATTTCCTCTATCATCTTGAAAATGCCAAACCTGATCTTCTTGAAAAGCTCAGAGAAGGACAATGGAATGAAGAAATAATCAAACAGCTCGAACAGTCAGCATCGGAGATCCTCAAAAGCTTTGTAACTGTAAAAACTGAGAGCTGAAAATCACTGTGAAGTTTTAAATGGCCAACCTGAAAGAAATACGGACCAGGATAGAATCTGTCGGATCAACCAAACAGATTACCAATGCTATGAAAATGGTTTCAGCTGCAAAATTGAGGAAAGCTCAGGACGCCATTATACAGATGAGACCGTATGCCTGGAAACTGCATGAAATTCTGCAGCATTGCCAGATGTGTATGCCAAAAAAGGAAACACCCTATTATTCACACCGGGAATTAAAAAAAGTGCTTATTATTACTATAGGATCCAACAGGGGACTTTGCGGCGCTTTTAATATTAATGTTTGCAAAAAAGCTATTGACCTGATAGCCAATGATTATCAGGAATTGGCAAAAGCAAATATGGTCGACATCTATTGTATAGGTAAAAAACCGGAAGATTACCTGAAGGCTAAAGGATACACTATTGCCCATACCAGGCATGACCTGATCGAACAGTTATCTTTTGAGAATACCATCCCTTTCATACAATCTCTGCTGGACAATTTTACCAACGGCAGTTATGACAGGATTGAAATTATCTATAACCAGTTCAAAAATGCTGCGGTACAGATCCTTACCCACGAAACATTTCTTCCCTTAAGCATGCCGGAGGAATTCTGCACACCGGAAGAGATCGATACGGCCAGGTATAGTTATATTATTGAGCCCTCTGAGGATTTTTTGATTAGCCGGCTTATGCCCAAGGTACTGAGAACAGAGTTCTACAAAGCATTGCTCGATTCGGTAGCATCTGAATTCGGCGCAAGAATGACCTCCATGTATAAGGCATCCGACAACGCCGACAATCTTACTAAAGAACTGCAAATGCAGTACAATAAAGCCCGCCAGTCGAGCATTACAAATGAGATTATTGAAATTGTCAGCGGCGCTGATGCATTGAGAAAATAGTAACGGTATATAATCCGTTCGTTTCCCTATAACAGGGAATTAAAAGAACCGCAGGAAATCCCTGCGCTCCCGGCACAGGGTAGCTTAAAAACGCAAAATGGCTTTGAGCAGAGGCACTGCCAGGCCCGGCCACGAAAAGTTTACCATTAATACAGCCCGGAACAACTATTCAAATCTTTCAATAATACTTTCTGTTACATTCACAATATGATCGCCCATCCTCTCGCAATGTGAGACAATATCGTTATATATAACCCCGGCATCATATTTATAGTCCTTTTCCTTTAGCTTTTTAATGTGCTCCTTCTTCAGCTTGTTCCTGAACTTATTAATCTTGTATTCCATTTCAATGGCACTGTCCACTTTTACATTGTGATAATCTTCATCCAGATTATCTATCATTATTTCCAGGGCCTTTTCCACAAGATCAAACATTTTGTTCACATTGTCGCGCAGTGCCTGGGTAAATACTATGTTTTTCTGTTTTTGGCGGTAAATTGCCCTTGCTGAATTCTGACATGAATCGGCAATACTCTCGATATTGTCTATTAGCTTAAGCATTGTCTGCAGGCGTTGTGAGCCATGGGGACTAAGGTGCCCGCCCGACACCTTGGTAAGATAAGTAGCAATTTCCACCTCCATCCTGTCACTTATCTCCTCGTATTTTTCAACCTTGGCAAAATAGAACTCTACATCAGACTCTTTTATGGAATTGAAAAGCGACCTGGTATAATCTGTCATCTTTCTGGCCCTTCGGGCATATAGTGATATCTCTTTTTTTGCCTGGAACAGGGAAAGTTCAGCGGTAGAAAGTATCCCGGTATTTATATATTTAAGCCTGAACTCCTCTTCATCTTCCGTTTTAAGGGGTACCAGGCGAATTACCACCTTAGCTATCATGGGGGCAAATCCCAGCAGAAGAATAACATTGAGAACATTAAAAACAGTGTGAAACACCGAAAGGGCAACAGGAATCCCCTGAGCAGAAACAAATGGGGACACCAATCCGGCCCTGATCAGAAAATCATCTATCCCGCCGAGGAAAGGATTGAAGATCATCAAAACCCATATAACTCCTGTAAGATTAAATATAAGGTGAGCCCTGGCTGTCCTCCTTGCTGAAACATTGGCAACAGAAGCAGCTATGTTGGCCGTTATGGTGGTGCCGATATTTTCACCAAGTACCATAGCGGCGGCCATATCAAATGAGATCCACCCGTTATGGCACATGACCAGGGTAAGGGCCATAGTGGCGCTGGAGGACTGGATAATAAATGTCAGAATGGTCCCAATACCCAAAAATAACAGCACCGACCAAATCCCCATATCGGTATATGAAGAAAGAAACCTGAGAATTTCCGGATGCTCTTCAATATTTGGCAGGGACTCCTGTAAAAAATCGAGTCCGAGAAAAACCATGGCAAAACCAATTACAAGCTCTGCCACCGATTTTCTTTTTTTATATTGAGAGAAAAGGAAGGGAAAGCTGATACCTATAAGCGGAAGGGAAATGACGCTGATACTGAATTTAAATCCCAGCAGGGAAATAAGCCATGCTGTTACAGTAGTGCCTATATTTGCCCCCATAACCACACCGATAGCCTGGATAAGGTTAATCAACCCGGCATTCACGAAACTGACAAGCATAACGGTTGTTGCGGTAGAGGACTGGACCAGGGCGGTGATCATAAAACCGGTAAATATTCCTTTGAGCCGGCTTGAAGTCATTGCCCCCAGAATAGCACGTAATTTATCACCGGCGACCTTCTGAAGTGCTTCACTCATGGACTTCATCCCGAAGAGAAAGAATCCGAGCGACCCCAGCAGGGCAAGAAAATCTATAAAGGTATAGTGCATTTTATGTTAAAATTGCAGCCCAAAATTAAAAGAATAATTCTATTTTAAAAAATCATCTTCCGATTATTAATATATATTGTAAAAATCTAAAATCCTGCTGATTAAGAGTTAACAGTTTTAAATAAACGGAGAACTTGGAAATGATATCTCACAATGCTATTTTTAACACGGTTTTCGGTAATCTGAATTAGTAATAAATTCGCCAAAATCGGATTATCGACCACCAAAGGATGGTGGCTTTGACCCCGATTTTTGCTTCGTGCCGCGATTTTTTTAACCACACAGGCCTTTCGGACTAAGCACCGCAAGGACATGGCCACGCCCAAAGGGCCTGGTTTTTGACATTACATTAAAAATGGATAGGATGAATCCCCATGATACTACATCTCACAAAAAACCATGAATAAAACAGGGGGATTGACCTGCGGTCGATCTCACATGCAATGGACTTATCATTTGGTAAAAAAGGCTGATGTGACATTGACTTTCAGTCGATTCCACATGCTAT
>PXAP01000195.1 GCA_003567115.1 Bacteroidota bacterium | reverse complement strand
GAAGGATTGGCAATTTTTTTACCTGTTACGGTAACAACCCTTTCTATAAGAGGCTTGTTTTTCTGAACTGCCTGGTAAACTGCACAGGCTGTTCCCACATTATGGACAACCGCCCCTACCTCTATGGGAAGCTTTCCGGAAGGAACCTCTCTGCCGGTTATGGATTTTATCAGTTGTTTTTCTGCTCCCTGGGGATATTTTACCCTGAGAGCCTGAACTTCTATACTCTTATAATCACCGGACAGTGCCTTAAGATGGCTGATAGCATCGGGTTTGTTATTTTCAATTCCAATTACTGCCCTGCTGACACCCAGAGCTGTCATAATCAGCCGTATCCCTACCATAAGCTCTTCTCCTTTCTCAATCATCAGACGGTGATCTGAAGTAAGACAGGGCTCGCACTCAGCACCATTTATTATAAGTATTTCAGCTTTTTTACCTTTGGGCACGGTTAGTTTTATATGTGAGGGGAAAGTTGCTCCACCCAGTCCGACGATACCTGCATTGAGGGTTTTCTGAATTATCTCATCTGCATTGGCAGTTATATTTTTATTCAATGTATTGCTTGTGTCAATACCCTCTTCCCACCGGTCTTCCTCCGAATTTATGGAAATTGCTGTACGTCTGTATCCGCTGCTGTCCATAAATTTATCAACTTTGGCTATCGTGCCGGTCACTGAAGAGTGGATATTGGCAGAAACAAAACCGCTGCTTTTTGCAATCAGCTGCCCGGTTTTGACTTTATCCCCTTTTTTTACAAGGGGCTCGGACGGAGACCCTATGTGCTGGCTAACAGGGATGATCACGGTTTTTGGCAGGGGAAGCTCCTGAACAGGACTGTCTGCTGAAAGTTTATCCTCACGGGGATGTATACCACCTTTGGGAAATGTTTTTATCACTTTTAAACCTCCTGTTGTTTTTAATTGTATTTTTTATAATATTTTCTGTAACTCAACAACAAACCAGGTATTCGGTAATATAATCATGAGTCGTTAATTACACATTAATTAACTGCACCAGGTTTAACTCTTGTCTACCGGTTCTTTTGCTTTTTTCTCAGGCACCGGGAAATTAATTTCCAGAATGGCATTTGTTGGACATTCAGGGGCACATTTTCTGCAAAGCCTGCATTTATCCGGGTCTATATATGCAAGGTTATTTTCAAGCGTTATTGCTTCAAAGGGGCAAACCTTAACACATTTACCGCAACCTATGCAAGCCACCTTGCAGTTTTTCCTGGCAACGCCTCCTTTTTCTTCGTTGATGCATGCTACATATATTTTCCGGTCTTTCCTGTTCTTTTTTCTGAGCTCAATAATGTCCCTGGGGCATGCAACCACACATGCATTACAAGCTGTGCACCGGTCGTCAATTACCTCGGGAAGTGATGTTTCAGTATTCATGTGGATAGCATCAAAATTACAGGCATCAACACACTCACCCATTCCCAGGCATCCGTAGGGGCAACCTGTCTCCCCTGTATATAATGAAGAAGCAATAGTACAGGAGGGAGTGCCATCATATATATTGGTTTTCGGACTTTTGTCCGGCGAACCGGCACAGCGTACCACTGCTACCAGCGGATCCTTTTCCCCCAGTTCCTTACCGAGTATAGATGCAATTTTTTCCATTTCCTCATTGCTGCTTGGGGGACAATTCAGATCTGACAAGTCATCAGCTTTGACAAGTGCTTCTGCAAAAGCACGGCAACCCGGATAACCACACCCACCGCAATTTGCACCGGGCAGCTCCTCTTCCACCTGATCGATCCTGGGGTCTTCAACAACATGGAATTTTTTTGCCACCATGTAAAGAATAATGGCTGCTGCTGCTCCCATTGCACTTACTATAATTATTGAATTGATAACGATATCACTCATCTTGCTTTATGAAGTGTTAATTTTTTTCAACCTGAAAGAAAATTCTTTTTTAAGTCTGTCCCTGTAAAAAGTAAGTCCGGCGAAATAGGGAACAAGGGCTGCAAGGGACAGAAGGGCGGCAATGCCCTCATTTACTTCAAGCGAGGTTAAGGTAATAAGCATTGCCAGCACAACAATAAATGGAAACAGGTAGCCGATGACGAGAGCTTTAATGCCCAGCGACTGATCCAGAACCACTTTTATTTGCTGACCAACTGAATAGTATTCACCCGGTGAAGGTAAAACTTCGACAGTCTTTTCAGCATTGCTGCCTATGGAGCAGGAACCTTTGGCATGGCAGCCTCCGCATGCCTGCTCAGGCATAACATCGACTTTTATCATTTTATCCCCTATCTCGCTTATCACCCCCAAATGTTCAATAGTTCCTGAAGAGCCCATTTTTAGCGGTTTTAATAAAATGTTCAGTAACTTAATATTAAGTTGCTGAACATGAAATTACAGAATTAATTTTACACTATACATTTCCGAAACAGCCGTTACTGCTTTATGAGGTTTTTTCCTGCCGGATACTCATTCTCTCTGGCACCAAATTTTTAGAAAACACAAAAATATTGATGTTAATAATATAAAAATTGCTTTTTGTCATGTTTTGAACTTAGCCCAAATAATACAGATTTAGTATAAATAAAAATTACTTGCATTATCTGTAACGTTTTTTGATTTCTTGATATTACCTGAAGATCTTTTATTCATGCAGTGACTCAATACACCGACCCTTTGGGTCGGAAAAAAAGAATCTATGTGATACTTCGGGGCTCTGCCCCAAAATAGTTCATTAATCCGGTCAATGGAGGTTAGCTGATCTTGCTCCAGTCTTCTGCCCGGGGGTGAAGCTTTTTCAGTTGCCTGGAGTAAATACTATTCTCTGGTTTTCCAAGCACAGGATCAGCATCCAGAATAATTATTGCCTGTTGCCTGGCGTATTCCAGTATCCGGCTGTCCCTTCCCAGGTTGGAGATCTTCAGTTCAAAAGGAAATCCGCTCTGCATGGTACCTTCAAGATCTCCCGGTCCCCTTAGTTTGAGGTCTGCCTCTGCAATTTCAAAGCCGTCGGTTGTTCCTACCATGGTTTTCATCCTTTGCCGGGCTTCATTTGATAGTTTATGAGAAGTCATAAGGATGCAATAGGACTGATCGGCACCCCGGCCAACCCTCCCCCTTAACTGATGCAGCTGGGATAACCCGAATCTTTCGGCACTTTCAATAACCATTACACTTGCATTGGGAACATCGACGCCTACTTCTATTACCGTAGTGGCTACAAGTATATGTGCCCTCCCGGAAATAAACTGTTGCATTCCGGTTTCCTTGTTCTCCGGCTTCATCTGTCCGTGAACAATGGCCACAACATAGTCGGGTGGGGGGAATGCCCTTACAATACTTAAGTAACCATCTTCAAGATCCTTGTAATCCATTTTTTCTGATTCGCTTATAAGGGGATAGACAACATATATCTGTTTTCCCAGGCCAATTTGTTTTCTCATGAAACCAAAAAGCCTTTCTCTTTTTGTATCAAAAAAGTGACTGGTTACAATGGGTTTGCGACCCGGGGGAAGTTCATCTATTACAGATACTTCAAGATCTCCGTAAACGGTCATTGCCAGAGTTCTGGGTATAGGGGTGGCAGTCATAACCAGCATATGGGGTATACTGTGGTTTTTTTTCCACATCCTGGCTCTTTGTGCAACACCAAAGCGGTGTTGTTCATCAATAACCACCAGTCCCAGTTCATCAAACTGCACACTCTCTTCTATCAGGGCATGTGTGCCTACAAGAATGTTCAGTTCTCCTGATCTGAGCTGCCTGTGAAGTATATCGCGCTCTTTTTTTCTGGTTGAGCCAGTAAGTATACCAACAGATAAGGGAAGCTTTTCGAGGATTTTGTTAAGTGTGCTGAAATGCTGCGAGGCCAGGATCTCCGTAGGTGCCATAAGGCATGCCTGGAACCCGTTATCAACAGCAATCAGCATGCTCATAACGGCAACCAGGGTTTTTCCGCTACCCACATCCCCTTGCAGCAAACGGTTCATCTGTTTTCCCGATCCGGTATCTTTCCTTATTTCACGCATTACCCTTTTCTGGGCAGCAGTGAGTTCAAACGGCAGGTGGTCATTGTAGAACTTATTAAACAGTGCACCAACTTTGCCGAAAACAAAACCCTTCACTTTTTCCTTTCTTCCGGTTTTTTGTTTCAGTATGCTTAGTTGCAGGTAAAATAGTTCTTCAAATTTCAATCTGTTTTCGGCCTTTTTCAGTTTTTCAATACTCTGGGGAAAATGTATATTCAAAAGCGCATCATTCAGTCCCGGTAAATCAAGCCTGTTTATCAGTGTATCCGGAAGGGTTTCTGCAATTTTCCCGTAAACCAGGCTTAAAAGCCTGTTTTGCATCTTCTGTATTACCCTTGATGTTATAAAGCTGTTCTTGAGTTTTTCACTGGTTATATAAAAAGACTGTAATGCTGAGTTTATTGTTTTTTCCTGTTTTTCCGGATCTTCCATTTCAGGATGAACCAGATTTATTTTATTGTTAAATACCGTGGGCTTACCGTAAACAAGAAATTTTTTTCCGGGTTTAACCAGATCCTTTATCCATTTTAATCCGCGAAACCACACAAGTTCCAGGCTTCCTGTCCCGTCAGAAATATGTGCGGTAAGTCTCATATTCCTTCCCCCTCCGGCAGTATCAACTCTTGTGATCTGCCCTTCAAACTGGATATAAGGCAGATCGCCTGAAATTTGCGATATCTTGTAAAACCTGGTACGGTCTACGTGTTTATAGGGAAAATAATAAAGAAGGTCGCCGAAAGAGCATATCTTTAATTCTTTATTCAGCAATTCTGCCCTTTTGGGGCCCACTCCGGGAAGAAATTTTATGTCCCTTTCAAGTATATCTGCCTTCATTTGCGCAGCTGGATGTTTTGCCGATACCTGTTAAAAAAACAGGTGTGGTTTATTTACATGGCTTTGATCAATTCATCGTAAATTCGCGGTCATGAATTCTTTTTTATCCAGAGGCAAAATTAAACTTTTAATTAAATATACAGTCCATAGATTAAGTCGATGGATCAGGGGAGACGGAATACGCTCACCCTTTGTTTTTGATATTAAATATCCAGTCTATAAACTAAACCGCAAAAGGTTCATAGGAGAGGGGATACATTCACCCTTTGTTTTTGATATTAACCGTAATGTTATAAAAAGCAGGATTAGTTACAAGGAATACCGGGATATAAAGAAATACCGGAGGTCTCTGGCAAAGAAAAGGGGGAGGATAAAAACAGAAGATTACGGTGCAGGCTCGCGCGTTTTCTCATCTGATACAAGGAGGATAAAGGATATTGCAAGATTTACAGCAAGCAGTTTTAATACCGGAAAGCTTTTGTTCCGTCTGGCCAGGTATTTCAAGCCGCAAATTATTATTGAACTGGGAACCTCTCTTGGTTCAGGCACTTTTTGTCTTGCAAAGGGTTCTGAGGAGGGGAGAGTTTACAGCATTGAAGCGTGCCCCCGGCAAACCAGGATTGCAGGAACTGAACTTAAAAAAACCGGGATAATGAATTTTGAGCTTATAGAGGGAGTTTTTCAGGAGAAGCTGCCCGAATTGCTGCGGAGGTTTGAGAAGGTTGATCTTGTTTATTTTGACGGAGATCACCGGAAAGAGTCTTTATTATGGCAGTTCCGGCAATGTTTGCCAAAAGCTGTTCCCGGCACTGTATTTGTAGTGGGGGACATACACTGGAGTAACGGTATGAATGAAGCGTGGAAGATAATTTGCAGTGATTCTGCCATCAGTCTTTACTTCGATCTGTTTTATTGCGGTTTGATTTTTTTCAGGGAAGGTATGGCTGAACAGAAGTATCTACACGGGTATTCTGATTAAATTAAAAATAATGTTAAAGGATTTTCGTTTTACGGATTTAAAGCATAAATTCGATTTTTTGTTAGGTAAGGAATTTATTAAGAAAGAAAGTTGAACCGCACAATTAAAAGTATAAGATAAATTAGTTATTTTATTACGTGAAGAATTTTAACAGCACAATAAATATAAGATAGATGGAAAATATGATCAGCATCAGGAATCTGGAGAAGAACTACTACATGGGAACAATCGTGGTCAGGGCTCTCCGTTCGGTTTTTGTAGATATCAACAAGAATGAATACGTTGCAATTATGGGGCCATCGGGATCGGGTAAATCCACCCTTATGAATATAATCGGGTGTCTTGATACCCCTACCGGCGGACAGTATGTTCTGAACAATACAGATGTAAGCAAGCTGGAGGATAATCAGCTTGCCGAGATACGTAACAAGGAAATAGGGTTTGTATTTCAGACATTTAATTTGTTACCCCGTTATACTGCCTTTGAAAATGTGATGCTGCCCATGGTTTATGCAGGAAAGTCCAAAACTGAAAGAATATCCAGGGCAGAGGAGGTTATTGAAAGCGTAGGATTAACAGACAGGGCCTCGCACAGGCCCAATGAATTGTCAGGCGGACAGAAGCAGCGAGTTGCAGTGGCCAGGGCACTGGTAAACAACCCTTCAATTATACTTGCTGATGAGCCAACAGGTAACCTTGATTCCAAAACTTCTGTGGATATAATGAATCTTTTTGATGATATACACAGAGGGGGTAATACTATTATCCTGGTCACTCATGAAGAGGATATCGCAAGGCATGCACACAGAATAATAAGGTTACGTGACGGTGAGATTGAGTCAGACAGGATCAATGAAAACCCGGTTCAACTTACTGTACCTGTTCAGGCCGGGGGTTAATTTAAACTCATTAAACTGTTTTTTCTTATTAAATTAAACCTGGTATGGAATATCACCGGTAAATACTGAAAATTGAACAATCTCCCGGTTTACTGTTTATAGTAATAG
>PXAP01000067.1 GCA_003567115.1 Bacteroidota bacterium | reverse complement strand
GAACCGTGCATTATACCTTCCATCAAATGATCCTCCCTGACCATCCAGGGAATGCAGTACATTGTAATATCTGGATCCTGCCCGGTCACCTCCATATAACCATGTTCCGGTAGTAGTACCATTGTTGATGTACCACGATCCGGTCAGCCTTACCCTCAAATCATCATTTAACTGTCTGTCAAATCCGAGTTTGCCATAAAATGACGGCCTGTTATCACTGTTTTCATTAACAACAACATTCTGGTTCAGTTTTCCCTTTGTAAGGCCAATTACAGCTAAAAGTCCGTTTCTTTGAACGGTCAGTTCACCGAAAGCCTCAGTAGAGAAAGCATCCATTATATAATTACCAACGAATGGATTGAAGATTGCCCTTGCATTGTCGCTTCTTCTGAAATGAGCATCTCCGTAATTGAATTCATCAAGACCGACAGTTATTGTAGTGAATTCCATGATATTTTCCAGAAATCCGGGACTGATAAAATCAAGATTACTGACCTGCATATGCCCTCCTTTAATCCACGCCTCATAATGATGCCGCGATGAAAGATAGGTTTTAAGATGCATCCTCATCCCGTCCAGCAATTGGACATCCAGATTCATGTTAGCTGATGGCAGGTTGAAATCGGCACCAAGGTCAACCAGGTTGCCGGCCGTATTAGTTTGATCAAGCCCCTGAAACTGCATGGCAAAATCACCACCGATACGAACCAAAAATCCGTCAAAGCCCGCAGTATCCTCCACGGGTGCTTCAAACACATTTATTCCTCTCTGGTCATTCGGACGCCAGTTTTGCAGGGTTTTATCCTGGGCTGAAATGGTTAATGTTCCTGTTAATATCAAAAGAAAGAACAATTTTGATTTTTTTATCGGTAAATAATTTGATTTTTTATTGCCGGATGGAACTTGCCCGGAATTATTCCGGCTTAAGCCGGTTTTCAATCCATCCTTGTTTGTGTTTTGTAAACATGCTCGTTTCATAATCTATTTAATTTAACCTATTAATAACTATATTTATCAGTAAAATTCCTGTTTCTGATTAATGTAAATACATCTCCTTTAACAGCATTTCATTTTCAACCGGTTTAAATATCCTCTTATAATGTATGCTGACAATCTGATAGCATACAATTAAATGCTGATTTAAAGGAGAAATTTTAATGACGGATTTTATTAAACCAAGGTATCTCAGGAAAATTGTTTATTAATCAATCCGGGAAATAATACTTGTTTGAATGTTATAATTATAATTTACAGTTATTTTATCATTAACCTTAACCAGACCAAGAGCCGGTGAAGGAGGATCAATTTCAAAATCCGACATAAAAAGCTCCTTTGAACCTCTAAAGTGATATTCAAATTCATCCGTACTATGCCAACCGATATCCAATTCTGTTTTTCTGGATTTACCATTTATTGTTATAACCACATTCGCCGTGATGTTTCCATCTGATGAATTGAAATTCTCTTCTCCCAGGTTAACATCCAGTAGTTTTATCTCTATATCGGGATTTTCATTGCCTCCCAGAGAATTATGCATATCCCTGTTTAATAATGGATTTTTACAGTCGAATGAGTTCACTTCAACTAAAATCCGGGCATCGGTAATATTTATTTTGCTATGGTGACGATTTGTTTCGGTTAATATATAACCATTGGATAAACCGCTGCTTGAAAAGCATTCAAATGAATTGATACTGGTAGTTCCCGTAATTGACAACCAGCTGTTATTATTTACAGTATACGCAATATAACCCCGCTCTCCATGTTTATTTTCCGATGGTACATTTTCTCCGGCAACTGAAAAGAAAGGGAACAGCAATATAATTATCAAAAGATTATTAAACATAAAATTGTTTCTGATTAAATTAAGTCGCACATTTTAATTCCTGTAACTTGTTTATTGAGTATATACAATTCTATAGCTGATCGTAACCTCATCCCTGGTACGGAGCGCTCCAAGCATCATCACGGGAGGATTAATATTAAAATCGGTCATTTTTAATTTTTTTGAACCAGAGCAGACCAGTTCATTATCATCTCCGTTGATACAGGTTGCCTGCACATTGACCTGGCGGGTATTTCCGGCAATTGTAAGTTCTCCTTCCGCCTCTATCTGATAATTACCTCCATTCTTTTCCAGTCTGCCGCTGCCGTTGGTACGAAAAATAATCTCAGTGTGCCGGGTAGCATTCATTGCTTCATAGGCTCGTCTGTCCAACCCCGACCTGTCACTCTTAAGGGTTGTTTTGTTCAGCCTTAAAAAGACCGATTCAAGTTGCTCCGGTTTTCCATCATCATTGGTTTTAAACCGGACTTCACTTACAATGTTTTCAGATATCATTTCCCAGTCATGTATTGTAGAGGTTCCCTTAACCAGGACATAGGAATCATCAGCCGGACGGTATGTTTCCACCTGGGCCTGCAGATCATGGTTCAAGAAAACAACAGATAAAATAAGAATAATTTTTATAGCTATAAATTTCATATTTAATAAGTTATCAATTTAATTTAATAAAAATTTATGATTTGGATATTTAGCTTTCAAAGCCTAAAGTATTTATAATATATATCTGGTTTTCAGATATATTCTTTTGAAGACCAGCCTGTTTAGATTTTTTTGGGGCATTTCGTTATTACGCATATCCTTTATTTTGTTTATGTGTAATTTTGATTTTTCTATATATCATATATATCCTATATTATTTATATGATTCAAATATATAATTTTTCCAGCAAGTATTGAAAAATCTTTTGTTAAAAATTTGAAAAAATTAAACCCGGAGAATCCAGGGAGAAATGATCAAATATATTACAGGAGACCCAGATCCAGCTTCGCCTCTTCACTCATCATGGTCTTGTCCCAGGGTGGATCAAAAGTCAGGTTTATAACCAGATCATTAACCCCGTCAATGGCCGATACCTTTTCGTTGATCCCGGACATCAGCTCGTCCGCCATGGGACAGTTGGGAGCGGTAAGGGTCATTACTATCTCCGCTTTCCCGCCTTCCTGAACTATTATATTATAAATAAGACCGAGATCATAAATATTCACCGGTATCTCCGGGTCATATATATTTTTCAGCACCTCTGTTATTTTATTTTCAAGTTCCGAATGATTATTTTTAGAATCCATAAGTTATTCATTTTTGCTTTTGGTCTGATAGGCCAGAGCATACAGCTTCATCTGCTTAATCATCGACACCAGTCCGTTAGACCTTGCAGGAGAGAGATTTTCCTTTAAACCTATCCTGTCAATAAAATAGAGATCCGTATTAATTATCTCTTCGGGCTTCCTGCCTGACAGTAAACGTATCAGAAGAGCTATGATACCCTTTGTAATAATGGCATCGCTGTCGGCCGTATATTTCACCTTTGAGTTTTCCATTTCAGCCCGGAGCCACACCCTGGACTGGCATCCTTCAATAAGGTATTCCGGTGACTTATATTTATCATCAATCCCTGGAAGAGACTGGCTCAGCTCTATGAGATAATTATATTTATCAAGCCATTCATCAAAAATTTCAAACTCCTCAATGATCTCATCCTGAACTTCGGTAATTGTTTTCTCTGCCATAATCCATCAGCTAAACATTTCCTTTACTTTTTCTATTGCCTCGCATAAACGGTCAATCTCTTCACAGGTATTGTAAAACACCAGTGAAGCCCTGATTGTGCCACCAATTCCAAATCTCTCCATAAAAGGCTGGGCACAATGATTTCCGGTACGCACGGCTATACCATACTTATCAATTATCATACCGGCATCATATGGATGTATGCCTTCAAGGATAAAAGAAAAAATACTGATTTTATTTTCAGCTTCCCAGAAAAGATTTAAGCCATCTATTTCCGATAAACGTTTGTTCCCGTAATCAAGCAGTTCTTTTTCATAGGAAGCTATATCATTTAGTCCGGTTTCTTCAATGTATTGTATGGCAGCTGCCAGGCCGATAACGCCGGTATAATTGGGAGTGCCGGCTTCAAACTTAAAAGGTAGACGGTTAAAGGTGGTTTTGCCAAAAGTCACCTGATCCACCATCTCTCCACCTGTCTGCCAGGGAGGAATTTCCTCAAGAATACTCTCCTTCCCGTACACTACTCCTGTTCCGGTCGGACCGTACATTTTGTGACCTGAAAAAACATAGAAATCGGCATCAAGCTCTTGAACATCAACCTTCCCGTGCTGAACAGCCTGGGCCCCGTCAACAAGAACGGGTACTCCGTTCCTGTGGGCCGTCCCGATCATCTTTTTGACCGGATTCTTCGTACCTGTTGAATTTGCCACATGGGTAAGGGCAACAATTCTGGTTTTCGATGAAAAGAGCTTTTCATATTCATCAATAAGAAGCTCTCCATAATCATTTATTGGAATAACTTTCAGACTGGCTCCTTTCCGCTCACAAAGCATCTGCCAGGGAACAATGTTGGAATGATGTTCCAGCGAGGATATGATTATTTCGTCACCCTCGCTCACATATTTCTCCCCATAGCTGAAGGCAACCATGTTAATTCCGGCCGTGGTGCCTGAAGTGAAAATAACCTCATGATCATTGCCGGCATTGATGAATTTCCTGACTGTCTCCCGTGCTTCTTCAAATTGCCTTGTTGAAACATCACTAAGGTAATGAATTCCCCTGTGGATATTACTGTTGGTTTCAAGGTATATCTTATCCATTCGTTCAATTACCCTCAGGGGTTTTTGTGTGGTGGCAGCATTGTCAAAATAAACAAAAGGCTTGTTGTGAACCCTTCGTTGAAGTATGGGAAAATCGTTTCTTATTTTTTCTATATCAAAAGCCAAAATATTATAATTTTTTAATGATGGAAAATTGAAAAAAAGCTATCCGCATCGAATTGCACAATTATTGCAACGACTCAGTTCACCCCGCAACCGTTTATTAACCAGATCGTCTATCCTTTCCCGCAAAGCTGTTACCGGTATGTTTTTTACCACTTCGTGTGCAAAGGCGAACATAAGCAACAGTTTTGCCTCAGACTTACCGATCCCCCTGGAACGTAAATAGAACAAAGCATTTTCATCAAGTTGTCCCATAGTAGAGCCGTGACTGCATTTTACATCATCGGCATAAATCTCAAGTTGAGGACGGGAATACATCCTGGCATCATCGGTAAGCAATATATTGTTATTGGACTGGAAGGCATTGGTTTTTTGTGCATCCCGGTGCACAAGTATGCGACCGTTAAAAGATCCGGAGGCCGTATCATCAAGTACTCCCTTGTAAAGCTGGTTGCTGAAGCAATTGGGACTGGCATGGTCAATGAAAACGTAGTTGTCAATATACTGCCCTTTGTCAGATAAATAAAGGCCCATACTGTTATTCTCACTATGTTCACCTTTCAATTTAATATACAGGTTGTTCCTGATAAATCCGCCATGCAGTGATATTGTGCTGGAAGACAAACGTGAACTTGTTTCCTGGTGCCCGAAAGTATGAGTAATCTGTGAGGATCCGTTATGTTCATTTTGTATCCTGGAAAAATTTATTTGTGCCCCTTTACCGGCAAAAATCTCATTTACAGAATTAGTTAAAAATCTGTGAGCTGACAAAGTGTGATCACATACCACTATATTGGCCATGGCACCCTCTTCTGCAATAAAAAGATTCCTGTGCTGGGCCATAAGATTTGCATCTGAAACCATTATATTTACCACCTGCACCGGTTTTTCCATTCTGATGCCCTTAGGAATATAAATGAATATGCCGTCCTGGGCAAAGGCGGTATTTAAGGGGACAAGACCATCTTTTGATGTGCCGGTATTATGACCGTAATGTTTTTCTACTATTTCAGGGTAATCTTTTGCCGCCTGTGCAAGGCTACCTGCAATAATACCACCGGGCAGCTTGTTTAACATCTGCCCGTTTTTGTAATACCTTCCGTTAACCAGAAGTAACAGATTGGTGTCGAGGTCGGGTACGTCACAATGGAAAATTTCGCGTATATCAAGATTTATCTTCTGATCTCCGAAACGTTTTTCAAGATCATGCATGAACAACGATTCTATATCAGCATACCGGTATTCCTCATTTCCCTTATCAGGGACACCAAGCTCTCCAAACCGCAATATTGCTTTTTCCCGGTGAGCATTCAAAACAGAAGCAGAATTGGCAGATATTTCTTCTGCACGGTCCCTGTAAAGCGCCATTAATTCATCCCTGACAGATATACTTTTTGTTATATTACCCATATTCTTGTTTTTTTTATAATAGACTCCATTACAAATTCACTTTCTCCTTTCTGATCCAGTCATAACCCTTCTCCTCAAGCAGCACAGCCAGATCTTTGCCGCCCGATTTCACAATACGGCCGTCATACAAAACATGTACGAAATCAGGAACAATGTAGTCAAGCAACCTTTGGTAATGGGTTATAACAATGGTTGCATTATCGGGTGATTTCAAATTGTTAACACCTCTGGCCACAATCTTGAGTGCATCAATATCAAGACCGGAATCGGTTTCGTCAAGAATTGCCAGTCTGGGTTCAAGCATGGCCATTTGAAAAATTTCATTTTTCTTTTTCTCTCCCCCTGAAAATCCTTCGTTAACGGATCTGTTGGTAAGCGATGAAGATATTTCAACCAGCTCTTTCTTCTCTCTCATTTTTTTCAGAAACTCGGAAGCCGACAAAGGCTTTTCACCTCTGTGCCGGCGCATCTCATTTATTGCTGTCTTCATAAAATTCACCATACTTACACCCGGTATCTCAATGGGATACTGGAATCCAAGGAATAAACCCTCTTTGGCCCTCTCTTCGGGAGATTTTACAAGAATGTCCTCTCCCAGATATAAAACCCCGCCTGAATCAATTTTTAAAAGATCCCTTCCGGCAATAACTGAAGCCAGGGT